>JANLST010000384.1:0-2646 GCA_031362505.1 Sphingomonadales bacterium | reverse complement strand
TCGGGTTTGAAGCGACGCTCCAGGTTCGGAACAAGCTGCTTTCGGCTTACCGCGACATCATGAACATGCCGGTATAACATGTCAGACCAGGAAGTGATCCCGGCTGGCGCCACTCCGCTTTCCACCCCGCAATTGCGGATGCCTGCTGTCACGCCTAACCCGTTATCGGCATTTCGTGCTTTTGCAGGTCAGCCGGCTGTACGCCGGTCGCTACCCGCTCTTGGTGGTGCAGGCGCCCTATTGCTGGCTGGTGCGGCCTGGTGGGCCTTGCAGAGCCCCAGCCAGACTCCTCTTTATGCCGGACTTGCGGATGCCGATAAATCCGCTGTGGCTGACGCGCTAACGGCCGGAGGCATTGCCTATTCAATGGACCGGGACACCGGAAGTATCGCTGTCGGTGAGGACGACGTTTACAAGGCCCGTATGATGCTGGCCGGGCAAGGCCTTCCCAAGGCCGCACCCGGCGGAGACGCCCTGTTGAGCGCCTTGCCGATGGGTGCCAGCCGTGCGCTGGAAGGCGAAACCCTGCGCGGTGCACGTGAAGCTGATCTTGCTCGAACAATCGAGGCGATTGATTCGGTCAAAGGTGCACGCATTCATCTGGCGACACCGGAGCCTAGCCCTTTTGTTCGTGACGATTCCGCGCCGGCCGCCTCTGTGATGTTGACTATGGAAGTCGGGCGATCACTTTCGACTCCGCAAGTCGGCGCGATCAAGCATCTTGTCGCATCGTCGGTTCCAGGACTGTCGCCTGCCGATGTTTCCGTCGTCGACCAGACCGGTGCGTTGCTATCCCAGGACGATTCCGGTTCAGACGACAAGAATTTTCAACTCCAGCTCAAAGTGGAGGAGCGCTATCGTGCGGCCGTGACCGCGCTGCTTGCCCCAATGTTGGGAGTCGGCAATTTCAGTGCCGAAGTTCATGCTGACGTGGATTTCGCCGAAAGCCAGTCCACTCGCGAATCCTATCCCAAAGATGATCGCGCCCTACGTCGAGAAGAGGGGAACAAATCGACGAACGCCGCAAGCGAAAGCCCGGCCATAGGAATTCCTGGAGCCCTTTCGAACAAGGCACCACAAGCGACGCAGGTCGCCGTTGCGCCCGGCGGCGTGCAGACAACCGCCACGCCGAGTGCTCCCGTCACCAGCGGTGAATCTGCGGAAACTTATGCGCGAAATTTTGACGTCGGACGTGAAATCTCTGTTACCCACCAACCTGTCGGTCGCGTGCGTCGGTTGACCGTCGCCGTTGCCTTGCGGGATGCAATTGGTGGAAAGAAGCGCTCCAAGATTGAGCTTGGTCAGATCGACAGCCTTGTCAAAGGAGCCGTTGGTTTTGATGCCGCTCGCGGTGACATTGTCGCGATTTCGGCGCGTCCCTTCGCCGAAACCGCGGAAAGCGCCACAAAATGGTGGGATAGTCCATTGTTGATGGTGGGCCTGCGTCAGCTTGGCGGTGCCATAGTCGCCATCCTCGTCCTGTTCTTCGTTGGCCGCCCGCTCCTTCGCATGCTGCGCGAAAAATCGGAAGTCGCTGCTGAAGAAGCAGATCTTGAAAGGAAGCTAATCGGAGCAACTGGGCCGGGGTCTGCTGTGCACATGAATCGAAACATAACGCTCGAAATGATCGAAGCCGCGCCAAGCTATGAAGAACGTGCCGCACTGGTGCGCAATTTCGTCAAGCAGGATTCAGGGCGAGCCGCCCTCGTTGTCCGTCAGCTCGTCCAGGAGCGCAGCAATGGATGACGACGCCGAAACACTCAATGATGATGAGGTCTACGCTGCCCCCCCTCCTCTTGAGGGGCCTTTTGCGGCTGCAATCCTTTTGATGCTACTTGGGGACGAAGAAGCCGCCGCAATAATGCGCGACCTTGATCCCGAAGATGTCCGCCAACTTGGCAAGGCGATGTATGATGTCGCCGATGCCAGCGAAGCCGAAGTGGAGGCCGCACTCGACCGGTTTATTGGGCGCACACGTCAGGTTTCCTCACTTGCGGTTGGAGCCGAGCCCCGAATCCGCAATGTCATAACGCAGGCACTTGGAAATGTGCGCGCTGACAATGTGCTGGGTGCCGTCGCGCCGCGTGACAGCGTTCGTGCGCTTGAAATCCTGAAATGGATGGAAGTCGCGACAATCGTAAAGATTCTTGCTCAGGAACACCCTCAAGTTGGTGCCTTGATCGTCGCGTCGCTCAATCCTGACGTCGCTGCCGAGGCGCTAAAACATTTGAACGATGACCTGCAATCTGACCTGGTGATGCGCGCTGCGCGCCTTGGAACGGTGAGTAGCGAAGCCATTGGCGATCTCGAGAACGTCCTCAGCCGCTTCGCCGATATCCGGCAGAGCAAACCAAAGGTCAGTATCGGCGGCAGATCGGACACGGCCCGGATCATGAATAAAATGGCCAAGCAGGATGGCGAGCGCGTGCTGAAGGGCCTCAAGAAACGTGACAAGGTTCTCGGTCAACAGATCGAGGATGAAATGTTCGTCTTCGACAACCTGATGGATCTCAATGACAAGAATCTTGGCGCGCTGATGCGCACAGTAGACTCCGCAATCTTGACACTCGCTCTCAAGGGGACCCCGACAGCTTTGGCCGATCGCATGTTCGGCTGCATGTCGGCACGTGCTGCGCAGACCATCCG
>JANLST010000396.1:0-2788 GCA_031362505.1 Sphingomonadales bacterium | reverse complement strand
GCCATGTCAACCTATGAAGACCGTCTCCAAGCCCTGCGTGTACAACTGAAATCCGACAAGCTCGACGGATTTGTCGTTCCAATCTGTGATGAACACATGAGTGAGTATGTTGGTGCCTATGCCCAGCGGTTGGCATGGCTTACCGGTTTTGGCGGATCGGCTGGGACAGCCGTGGTTCTGCCAGAAGAGGCAGCGATTTTCATTGACGGACGATACACTTTACAAGTGCGTGAACAGGTCGATGGAAAGCATTGGCAATATCAGTCTGTTCCGAAAACGAGCGTGGCAGCCTGGCTGAAGGAGCATTCCAACAGCGGTGCGCGTATTGGCTATGATCCCTGGGTGCATACACGGACTTGGGTGGATGCCGCGACAAAGGCGTTGGCTGAAAAAGGTGCGGAACTCGTGGCTGTCGAGCGCAATCCGCTTGATGCCGTATGGTCTGATCAACCCGCACCTTCGCCGGCAAAAATGGCGGTTCACGCTGATGAATTCACCGGCCGGTCTTCGGCAGAAAAGCGTGCAGACGTGGCCGACTGGCTGACTGCGAATGGGTATGACGCTACCATCATTTCGGCGCTCGATTCTGTCGCTTGGCTGCTCAACGTGAGGGGAAGTGATGTCGATCGAACGCCGGTGGCATTGAGCTTTGCTGTCGTTGGGCAAGATGGGACGGCCGATCTTTTTGTTTCGCCTGAAAAGGTCGATGAAGCGGTTCGAATGCACCTTGGCAATGCCGTGCGCGTCCATGATCGTAGCGCCTTTGCACCGGCGCTTGCCAATTTGACAGGCAAGAAGATCGCCGTTGATCCAGAACGCGCAGTGTCCGCGATTTTCGGCGCGTTGAGAGCCGGTGGTGCCGAGATTGTCGAAGTTCGCGACCCAACGGTGCTGGCAAAGGCAATCAAGAATCCTGTAGAACAGGCTGGTCACCGCGCCGCGCAAAAGCGGGATGGTGCAGCCTTGACGCAATTTCTCCATTGGCTCTCGCTCAATGCTCCCAAGGGGGACGTGACCGAGCTGTCAGCGTCTGCAAAGCTTCACCAAATGCGTTTGGATACGGGCAAGCTCAAAGATCTTTCCTTTGATACGATTTCGGGTGCCGGACCAAATGCAGCAATCCCGCATTATCGGGTGGATGAACAATCAAACCGACCGATTTTGCCATCGAGCATCTATCTCGTGGACTCGGGTGGGCAGTATTTTGACGGAACGACGGACGTGACGCGCACCGTTTGGATCGGTCCTGGAGATCCAACAGTCGAGATGAAGGATCGTTTTACCCGCGTTCTCAAGGGGCATATTGCCCTTGCCCGCGCAGTATTCCCGGTCGGCACGCGCGGCACCCAACTCGATACGCTCGCTCGCCAATTTCTATGGGCGGCGGGCGTCGATTATGCGCACGGAACGGGACATGGCGTTGGCAGCTTCCTCTCGGTCCATGAAGGCCCGCAGCGCATTGCGACATCGTCAGGCGGGCAGGCGGGGACAGAAGAGCCGCTGGCGGCGGGCATGTTCCTCTCGAACGAGCCGGGATATTACAAATCCGGCGAGTATGGAATCCGAATCGAGAATCTGATCCTCGTCGAACCGCGCAAGATCGGAGGCGCTGAAGGCGAATATCTTGGCTTCGAAACTCTGACTTATGCCCCGATTGACCGCGCACTCGTCGATACAGACCTTATGACACGTGACGAACTGCGCTGGTGGGATGAGTATCATGCGAGGGTACTGGACGTCGTCGGGCCGCAACTTTCAGGCACTACTCGCGCGTGGCTCGAAAGCGCATGCGCGCCGTTGGAACGGATAGCCTGACGATGGCCTACAATCTCGTTAACCAGCCGATCCATCTGGGGCTCGGGGCTACAGCGGTGATTCAACCCGAGTTCACCGGGATGGATTGGTATGAAGCCTATGGCGCGCGCCATGGAGCGGATGGTGCCGAAGGCAGATTGGTGGCGATGCATCGCTTCACTGAAAGCTGGACCAGTTGGGAGGTTCATCCCCACGGCGACGAAGTGGTCGTCTGCATCGACGGAAACATGACGCTGCATCAGGAATTGCCGGATGGCAGCAACACTACCGTCACGATCGGTCCCGGCCAATATGCGATAAACCCGCCCGGCGCCTGGCACACAGCGGACATCGAGGGCGAAGCGACCGCATTGTTTATCACGGCAGGGCTGGGGACCAACCACCGGCCCCGCTAGCGCGTCCTTGCTATTTCTGCGATTTGCGCGCATAGGGAGATTGCTAACGTCGCCACCGACGAAATTTGAGGCTCCCGCGACGGAGCAGCGCTTTCTCTGACACGACCCAGCATCGCTTCCGTGCTTTTGCGGAAGCGATCACAAATGTTTTCGTGAAAGGAAACGCATCATGCCAATCGGCACAGTCAAATTCTTCAATGCAGACAAGGGTTATGGTTTTATCCAGCCCGAAGATGGCGGCCAGGACAGCTTTGTTCACATCACCGCTGTGGAACGTGCCGGAATGGTCACGCTCAACAAAGACCAACGCGTGTCCTACGAAGTCGAAACCGGCAAGAACGGCAAGGCTTCCGCAGTTAATCTTTCGGCCGCCTGATCATATGGCCAAAGAGGATCTCTTGACCCTCGAGGGCCAGATCGACGAAATCTATCCAGATGGGCGCTTTGGCGTCATGCTGGAAAATGATCACCGGATTATCGCTTACACGGCGGGCAAGATGCGGAAATTTCGCATCCGGTCCGTCGTGGGCGATCGGGTTCATGTCGAAATGACACCTTATGATCTGACCAAAGGGCGC
>JANLST010000369.1:0-14773 GCA_031362505.1 Sphingomonadales bacterium | reverse complement strand
GAGCGCTGCGCAATTGCTGTTCGTCGCGAAGAACCTTGAACGTATCGGCGATCATGCGACCAATATTGCCGAAATGGTCCATTATGCGGCGACGGGCGAACATCCGCAGGAACGTGATAAAGGCGACGGCGCGGACGCATGAACAAGCCTCGCCTCCTGCTGGTCGAAGACGATACCGCGCTTGCCGAGCTTCTTGACTGGCATTTCCAGCAGGAAGGCTATGAAGTGGCACGCACGCCGGACGGAGAGGAAGCGCTGCTCCTCGCGCGAGAATCGCCGCCCGATATTGTCCTTCTTGATTGGATGATCGAAGGCCTTTCAGGCATCGAAGTGTGTCGCCGTTTGCGCCGTGCGACCGAGACAGCCAATGTGCCAATCATCATGCTGACTGCGCGTGGCGAAGAAGAAGACCGCATTCGCGGTCTCGAAACAGGCGCGGACGATTATGTAACCAAACCGTTTTCGCCGCGCGAGCTTGTCGCACGTGTGGCTGCAATTCTGAGGCGCGTCCGCCCATCGCTTGTCGGCGAAGTTCTGACCTATGCCGATGTTGAGCTTGATGCCGTTGCGCATAAATCGAAGCGGGCAGGGAAAACCCTGCAACTTGGGCCGACGGAATTCAGGCTGCTCCGCCATTTTCTTGAACACCCGGGTCGGGTCTTTTCGCGAGATCGCCTTCTCGATGCCGTGTGGGGGATGGACAGCGATATCGAACTGCGAACGGTTGACGTGCACATTCGGCGCTTGCGCAAGGCTGTGAATTTGCCGGGATTGCCCGATTTGATCAGGACCGTTCGTTCTGCCGGCTACGCGCTGGATCTGGATGCCTGACTAAATGCCCCGCTACGGATGGGATGGCGCCGAGCGAAATTAATTTTCTCCCAAACGCATCCATTTGGCAAACCAGTCCATAATGGATCATATTGAAGGCTGCCCAAAACGAGGCGGCCGCTCGTCGGGGATTCAGAGGGCATGCGATTGTTGATTTGTGGCGGACGGCATTTTGACGATGCGGCCCTGATAGACTCCGAACTCTCCCTTCTCCACGCCGCGACCCCGATCAGTGTCATCATTCATGGCGGCGTGCCCGGCATTGGCGCACCAGCCGAAGCCTGGGCGCGCAGGAACAACCTCCATATCATCCGTTATCCCGCCAATTTTTCGCAGGGCAAAAGCGGGGATTCGGTGAGGGACAAATTCATGCTGGATGACAGTCGGCCCGATGCCGCTTTCATCTTCCAGGGCGGGCGGCGAACCAGCGAGTTGCTGGCCCGCGCACATGCCAATGGAATTGAGATCCGTTATGCAGAAACGGCCGGTGGTTCAGTGGCACGGCGCCCAAATGAGCTGTCGCGGGAAAATATCGAACTGATCGCTGCTTGATGGGCCTCAGAACCCGAGCATGATAATCACCGTATCACTGTAGCTGCCTGCAGGTGGCAAAGCGGTTCCGTCGGGGATCACCCCTGTGATGGAGACGGTTGACCCTTCAATGCCCGGCGCGTCAAGCGCTGAGCCAAGGATCATCGAGCCCTTCTGACTCCATTCGGTACCGTCAGGCTTGAGGATCAGATAGGGAATAAACGTAATGCCGTCTGCGCGCTGCATCTGGCGCGTAGTGGGACCCGGTCCAGTCGATGGGCTGTTCCCGGTGCCCATCGAGATCGTCACCGTGGACAGATTGGTGAGGCATGCAAGGGTGATGAGGCCATCGGCCTTTCGGCCCGCGACGCTGATCGAGGCGGTGCCGAAATCGAGACTGGTATTCACCACAAAATCGCATTGCGGCGCCAGAGTTGCCGCCACTGGCAGATTGGCGAGTTCGCCAAGCGGGTCATTGGGCGCTCCCCAAAGCACGGTGCCGCAGGTGCTGCCCTCATGGATCGAGACGACGAAGCCGTTTAACAGATCGGCATAGTCGCCGGCATCGAGCCCACGCCGGCTGAGTGGCTCAAATTCGGTCACCAGCTTGAACTGGTGTCGGAAATTCTGGGTGCCTTCCACATTGCTCTGGATCGCAACCGTGTAGAGCGGCTTCAATGTCGGCGTGAGCGCGTCGAAAGGGTAGGGCTGGACACCCGGTACATTGCCTGGCTCGGCACTCAAGGCATAGTGGACGCGAGTGTTGCCAAGGGCACTGCGTACCTCGCGCACGACCCCGTCGGGATTGGCACCAAGCGGGGCGGACAAACACAGTGTGACGAGCGAACTGCCCGGCGCCGACACGCTAAAGCTGCAATTGAGCGAGATCGTCCGCCGGTCCGTGCGCTGGCCCGCCGGCGCGGTCGCAGAGAGCGCGACCGGGAGCAGCGCTTCCAGTTCGGGTGTACAATGCCAGCTTTCGGTCGGAACGGCGTGCGCGGGCATCGGCAGAAAAAGTCCGCCAAGCCCCAGCGCCGGCGCGATGAGCAACGCAATGGTGAGGCGAAAGATTCGGCGCAAGCGAGCAATCATCACTGGCATTTCACCGGTCCTATCCGTGGCTGATCAATGTCCTTTTCAGAATAGGCAAAGGTTCCGGTGCAGATACCTGCCTCTCCGCCGCGATCGATCATGATGCGGTTTTCCGGCTTCAGGTCGCGCAGGAACACTTCGCCATCATAGCCGAGTATGTCCGGCTCCATTCCAACGCGCATCACTTGTGTGCCCGGCGGAAACGGCTTGCCGCCTGCATCGACGATCACAACCAGCCCGGCATAAACCTTACGGACACCAAAATCGATCACCGCCCCGCCCCTGCGCGCTGTGACGATGTTGAATTCGGTGCCATTCTGCGCCTCGTAATCGGTCGGCAGCTTGGTGGGATCCAGGCTGATACGGGTTTCATCGAACGCCTCGAGTTCGGGTAACAGTGCATTGCCGTGCTGGTTCGAACGCGCGATCCGTCGGCCGTTCTGAAGAATCTCCGCGCCCGGCCCGGCATTCTTGATGAGCGCGAAACTCTCTCCGATGCGGTTGGCGGGGAAGACGCGGCCATCGGCGACAAGGATCGCACCTTCGGCTGATAATTGGGCACGCACATCGCCCTTGCTCTGGTCGATCGTACCGGAAAGCTGCGCCTCTGACGCGCGATATTCAAGCCTTCCGCTGCGCGATGCGTTGCCATTATCGTCGCCCCGCTGGCTGAGCGTATAGCCGAGTCGATTCTGCCGACCGGCGTTGAAGCCGTTGAGCGAGACGGAATAGTTGTTCACGCTGCGATCATGATTGCCACTGATCGATGCCGTGGCAAAATTGCCCAGGCGGAGGTTGAAATTGATCCGCAACGCCACATTATTGCGGTTCACCAGGTCGACCGTCGCATTGCCGTTGACCGAAAGGCGTTCATTGATACGGCGTGTGAAGCCGGTGCTGACGGTTCGCGTGTTCGAACCGGCCAACGCAATCCGGTTATAGGAAATGTCGAGCGTAGTCGGATCGAACGGGAGCTGGAAAAACACACCCACCCGATCGATCGACTGTTTCTGGCGTGGCGGAAGCGACGGAAAGCCGCTTCCGGGAACAGCGAATCCTCGCACGGCGGTGGCGCTTCCCAGCGTGTTGTACCGTCCGAACTCGCGGACGATCGAGGCAAAGCCGCTGATCCCGCCCAGTCCCAGTTGATAGTCCGCGGTCACATGGCCGCCTTGCGCTCCGCCAAAATTGCTCAGGCTGATCGATCCGTTGAGAGCGCCCAGATAACCCAGCGCCGCGGCGATCCCGATCCCGCCATTGACCAGCCCGTCGCCCGCCTCGACATGGCCTTCGACGGTCAGCCGGTCGGTCAAACCGTACCGAAGCGTGCCGGAACCGGCGAGGAAGCCCAGATAATTGCCGAACGTGCTGGTCCCGCCGAGGCGCGGAAACCCGAGCTCGAATGAATATTCGGAAAGGCCACGCCGCAACAGTCCGGGGGCGTAGAAAAATGGCTGCGAGATTCGGGTCTCGTGGCCGTTGGGATCGGTCGTGACGACGCTCAGGGTGCGCCCGGTGATCTGCGGCAGGGATTGCAGGACGAATGGCCCCTGCGGCACCTTGCTAGTAAAGACCTTTACGCTGTCGACATAAAGATCAACCGCGGAGGGCAGGGCGGCGGTCCCCGCGAACTGCGGCAGGGGCCCTCGAAAAATATCGGGGCGCTGCTGGAAATTGCTCTGCACCTGTATCCCGCTGAGCCGCACCGCGCCGGAAAAGCCCACCGCGCCGGTCACGATGTCGCCCAGTGTATAGACGCGCACATGGTTCGGATCCTCAAGGCGCGCGAAACTCTCACCGCGCACGACGCCGCGCTGTGTCCCGAAATTCGCGCTGCTCACGAATTGAGCGAAGCCCCTCGACGCGACAAGCACCAGATCGCCGTCGAGCGCATCGTTCCCCACGCCGGCAATCGTCTTGCTCGCCAGCAGGCGATAGTTGAGCTGGACACTGGGCGCTGTGCGCAGTTTGGAAAGGTCGGTCTTGTCGCGCGGAGGCGTAACGGTCAAAGTCAGCGGATCGCGCTGCGCGTCCGGCACGTCAAGGGCGAGCATCTGGTTGGGCTCGTCATAATGGGCAACCACGCCGGGCAGGCTGGCGATCGCGACATAGGCATCGTCGCTCGTCCCCGGCGGAACCTTGATCCTGGCTGCGTGCAGATCGGCTGCCGTCGCGCTGAACGCACCCGACTCGCTGCGTTCGACTGCGAAGATGCGGTCTTGGGCCTCACCATTCACGATCGGGGAAAGCGCCAGCATCTGCGGCCCGGGAGCAGGCAAGGGCGCATTGCCCGCGGTATTGAACGCATTGCCCGCCGTATCGGTCGCATTGCTCGCAGTATCGAGCGCATTGCCCGTCGTATCAGGTGCATTTGCCGCAATATCAGGCGCATTGCCCAGCTTATCAGGTGCATTACCCGTCGTATCAGGTGCGTTGCTCACGGTATCGAGCGCATTACCCGTCGTATCAGGCGCATTGCTCGCAGCATCGGGCGCATTACCCGTCGTATCAGGCGCACTGCTCGCAGCATCAGGCGAACTGGCCGCCGTTTCAGGTGCATTGCCCGCCATGGCCGGCGCTGCTTGCGGTGGGGCAAAGTTGCAACTTTCATCCTCGGGCGCACAGGCCGAACTGAACACCTCCGGGTCATATTCGAGGGGCGGTATGCCGCCGACCAGACTATTGTCGGTGAACGCCGCCGGATCGATCGGCAGGCGCGGCGTGCGTAGCGCAGATCCGCCGGGAAAAACCGCGGTCACCACCGCAACGATCGATGCGGAAAGCATCCGGGCAATACGCGCAATCTCCATTCGCCCGCCATTTCCGCCTAGGGGCCGGACACCGGGATCTGCGCGCGCACCGCAAAGGGAGAACCCTTGGCAGCAGTAACGACGATCGGTGTTCCGACAGGATAGGCGGGCGCTCCGGCTGCCGATTCAAAGTTCAGCGTCGATCCCGGCAAGACATAGGCATTCGATCCGGTCGCAGCGATCACGGTTTTCCCCGCCGGCCCCTCAATCGTGAAATCGGTGAGCTTCAGGTGGCGCGCGCCCATGTTGCTGGCGCTGACATGCAGTTTGCCGTCCGCGCTCCACACCCGCCACTTCACCTCCGGTTTGGCGTCAGGCGCACTGAAAAAGGCAGGGATGGACGCGCGAAGAAGCAACTGGATGCCGCTGGAGCCGACCTTCGGGTCGATCGGCGGTGGCAGTTCGTCGATCAACAGGCGATAGCTTTCCTCCCCCTGCACCGGCGCAATCGCCACGCGTGCGAGGCGCAGCGTATATTTCACCCCGGGCGGGATCTGCGCAACCGGCGGGCTGGCGATAACGTCGCGCGTCGGCTCCAGCTTTTCCTCACCAGACACCTGCCTCCAGCGGAAAATGCGGATCTGGACGCGCACCGGCGCGGTCGTGCTGTTGTTGATCAAGCTGATATTGCCTGCCTTGTCAGGTGCCTGGATGTCGATCCCAACGGGGGTGAACGTGATCGATGCAGCAATGGCCAGAGTAGCGGGGCCGATCAGGCAAAGGGCCAGGCAGGATATTCTCAACAGGTTTCGAAAAGCGAAATTACAGTCACGATGCACTATTGGTTCGATTCATCAAAAGTTAAGCAAAATAGTCAAAGTATCTCGATATTGCCCGGCAGAAATCTGGCCGCTCGGGAAATTGGTTCCCGCATATTTAGCGACTAATTGAATAGAAGTACTGTCCTGACAGGTCTCACCAAGGGCAACGCATCCTCCGACGGGTCCTCCGAAGAGGAATACGGTCGCCGTAACATTAGGATTATTCCCAACCACCAAAGGGGTTTTACCCGAGGAGACGGTGTAGAATACACCCAGGGTGCTGTTTGTGTTGTTCAACGTCATTAGCAACGGCGTGCCCGGTGCACCGTGTCCACGTATGACACTAACACTAGTGGGGAAACTTCCAGCACCGTTCGGGTTTCCCGCCGGGTCGCAAGTAACAGTGACAAAGCCGTTATTTGACTTAAGGCTTGCCTTTAAGCCGCCCCCGGGCTGCACAGTAGCAGTTCCGAAATCCAGCCCTGACGAAGAGGTAGAGCAGCTAGGGAACCCAAGCGTTTGCAGGGCATTGGGATCGCCCCCGCTACCTGGTGGCCTCGCGAGCTCGCCTAACTCGTCGCCCACCGTCATTTGCACGGTGAGTGTGCCGGACGGGCCAGCCTGCGCGTTTGCGGATAACGGAGCGCACAGAAAGGCTGCGAGCAGCATTCCGATGGCCCGGGGCTTTCCCGAATTGCCCCGCCGAGGATTGCTCAACGTCGAATCGCCCAGCCTTGAATTGTTCTTTGCAAACGCACCTTCCGCGCTTGAGCCCGAAGCCCCCCGCGTAATCGCACCTGCCACCCCTGCGGTTTTCATCGTAACCGGATGATGACGTGAAACACGTGAACGAGGCAAACAGGCACACGGGCTGGAGCGCGTTCCAGATAGATCGCAGCCCACAGCGCGCCCCGGCGCTTCGGCTGCCCCTTGGGCAAAGCTCGGGATATGCCCGCCGGCGCTCAGGGTAAACCTCAGCCTTTGGGCTGATGGCCGGGACGGCCCCGATGTTTCGCAGTTGAGCCGCGGCCTTCGCGGGGGAGCTGCTTCAGCTCGAGTAAAACCGAGATTGTACGCAGCCCGTTTGCGATTGAAGCATATAGTATTCCCCGGCGAGCCCGATGGCAGAAGGCTCCGCCGCGTCGTTCCGACAGGGGGTGAATCCCTGCCTTTGGCCAAAGCCCGAAATGGAACCCGGACGATTGCCCCTTCGGCGAAGCTCAGGACATGCTTGACGGCAGTCGAAGGCCGGAGGAGCAATTCGAGCGAAACAGGGCGGATTCTGGATGCCGGTGCGCCGCGCTCGGTCGCGTCGAACTTCAAGAGGTGGAAACACGCCTCCAGCCTCGATGCCGCCGCGCCGCTGCGCTCGGGCGCGTAGAGCTGCACCAAGCGGAAACACGCCTCTAGTCGCGAAGTCAAAGCGCCCGATGTCGGCGCCGCGAGGGCGAAAACATGCCCCTTATGGAAGGCGGATTGCATGGTTCAATCCTTTCCCCGGATGATCTGCCCTGCCCGTCTTCCCACCCGGTATCGGTCAGGAAAACAGGCATTGTCATCGAGCTGCGGTTGCCCGCCTCTCGTATCAATAGGTGATCTGGAAGGTCACGGTATCGGTGTAGGAAGCAGCACCGGTGTTCACCAGGTTTTCGCCCGTCGGAATTTGGCCATAGACCGAGATCGAGTTGTTCCCGGCCACCAGACCGCCGGACAGTGCGTCCGGCACGAGATTGTAGAATTGCCCCGGGATCAGCGGGGTTGCCCGTCCGGAATCGATAAACAGGTTATACTGGACGAGGCTCGGCGTGACGCCGCCATAGTTCAGCCGGCGCTGGTTGCCACTGGCATTGCTGCCCGCGCTGAACGAGATCTGCGGCCCCGGCGTATCGCCCGTGCAGGAGAGCGTGATGTCCCCTCCGGCCGCGCTTGTTCCATTGATCGGTGAAGCATTGACGCCCGCATTCTGGTTCCCGAAATCGAGCACCGCATTGTTGCCAGCACCGCCTGTCAGAAGCGTGCAGTTATTGGCAACGGTCATCCTGACATCGAGCGTGCCGTTGGCCGTGCCCGCAAACGCCGACGTAGCCAGCCCGAGCGATGCCAAAACCGTTGTCCCGAAAATTACCCGCATGTTCATGTTAAATACTCCTCATCTGTCTTGGTTTAACAACCCGCCCCGAACTGGTTCGGGATGGGAAACCCGTTTTCCCGTTTCACGCGAGGGGGCAGGATGCCTGCTCACAAACGTGGGTGACGGTGCACTGCCATTCCGGCCAACCCGCATCAAAAGGTGATCGTTAGCGACACAGTGTCGGTAAAGTTGGTGCCATTGCCGTTGACCAGAGCCGTGCCCGACGGAATCCGGCCGTAGATTGTGACAGTCGGACTGGATGCCAGGATGCCACCCGGGATCGCCGTGTCGACGCCCGGATCCAGCTTGGTGGTCCGGCCGCTGTTCACGTAGAGATCATAGGGAACAAACGTGGCTGCCGCGCCCAGTTTCAACCGGCGCTGGGTGACCGCGGTGAGGTTGCTGCCGCCATTCACGTTCATTGTCGCGGTTGGAGAATCTCCTGTGCAGGTCAGCACGAGTCCGGTGCTTGCCGCGTCGATATTTGTCGCTGTCGTTCCGGCATTCTGGGTGCCGAAATCCAGTGTTCCCGATGCGCCCGTCAGGCTGCAACTGTTGACGACGTTCAGCGTGACGGCGACGCTGGCAGGGGACGTGACCGCCGCATAAACTGGCGCTGCAAGGCAAAGCGTACCCAGCGTTCCGAGCCCCAATAATGATCTGCTCTTCATCTTACTTCTCCTGTTGCCGTTCCGCACCATGCGGCCCGTCGGGTTTCGCCCGCCGGATAAAGTTGATACCCGTTGGAGCCGTTGCCGGATGCAAGGCGGGGAAATATTCCTGCACCCGCTGCGTCCGGCAATGCGGCCCCGTATACTTTCGAAGCGACACCTTCTGTCGCCCCCTCATTGCACGCGAAAGCGCCTGAAGCGGGCAGGGCACTCCCCTTCAGCCGCCATGGACGTGACATGGACGGCCGTCCAAGATGGTATCCCTGCTGCCAGCGTGCGCCGGCTTCGCGCGCCAGCTTTTGATCGGCGGCGGATTCAATCCCTTCGACGATGACAATCGCGCCAAGTGATTCTGCAAGCCCGATCAGATGCGCCAGCGTGCGGCGCCCCGCTGGGGATGCCTTTGCATGGTGGACGAAGAATTTGTCGATCTTCACGACATCAGGAGACAGGGTCAGGATCGACCGCATTGCCGTATGGCCAGTGCCGAAATCATCCAGCGCAATCTTGCAGCCGAACCGGCGCAGCCTGGCAATCAAATCGGCAGCGTCCGCGACCGAGGGTATTGGTGCGGTTTCGGTGATTTCGATGAACAGGCCTCTGGCAAAGAGCGGAGCTTGCTCCAGCGACGCGAACGCGTCGTCCCACCAGTGATCACGGACCAGACTCAATGCTGAAATATTGACACCCAGTTTTCGCGACGCGTCAATCCGCAATTCGGCTATTGCCAACCCCATGACGTGCCGGTCCAGCGCCCGGACCAGACCGAGCCGTTCGAGCGCCTCAACCATTTCGCCCACAGGCTGAAGCGCGTCGTCTGCCGCGACAGCGTTCCCATTTACGATCCGCAGCAGGCATTCGTGATACAGGATCTGCGACGGATCATCGGCATGACGCACCGGTTGCCAGGCAAACACCAGGCGATCGTCAGCCATGGCCGCGAAAAGGTTGACGGCCAGCGCCATGTCTGCGCGATAGCATCGACACCAGGCGTCGTCAGGAAACGCCGGATTACCGTGAACGGTCGATGCCTGGATCGCGCAGCCTCCTGCGTCGCTCGTGGGAGCAAGCGAGACAGTGAGGTGAAAGCGCTGGCCGTCATACGTGACAGGATGTTCGCTGAGCCTGCGAAGCACATATTCCGCAGACCCAGCGTGATCCCCATCACGTAACTCGAATTTTATAATGGACCGGACATGGTCCGAGGCTGCCTGTGCAGCACCCGCACCATAAGCCAGTTTGATTTGTTCCATATTCTGGATGTGGATGGAAAGCGCCGGTGTTTGGCCTTCCGCCCGGTACCGAGAAGGATGGGACGCGACATTCGCGGCGTCCTGCGGCGGCGCGGAGCGTATCGCGTTCAATATTCCTTGTCCCATCCCGGACTGCTCCTCAACCGCCGAATCGAACTCGGCACTTGAGACGGAATAACCAATAGTGTATCAGTGATTTTCCAGGCCCAAACCGCCCGGTCTTTTTTGGTCACATCACAAACCGACAAAGACGAGGGTCGCAAACCAATCATGTCCTGGACAATCTTCAATATCGACGGTCAGCGCAAATATCTGACCCAATCCGAGACCAGACGCTTTCTCGAAGAAGCCCGGCGCGACGATCCGTCGGTCCATGTCTTTTGCTGGCTGATCGCGGTGACAGGCTGTCGCATTTCAGAAGCGCTCGCGCTTACCCCGGCGAATATCGATTTCGAAGCAAAAATCATTGTCTTTGAAAGCCTTAAGAAACGCAGGCGCCATGTCTTCCGTTCGGTTCCAGTACCGAATGCGCTCTTGCAATCGCTTCGTGCTATGCTTCGCAAGGCCCGGTTTGAGGAGGGTGATCGACTCTGGACCTGGTCAAGGATGACCGGATACAGGCGGGTTCGTGAAGTGATGGAACGGGTCAATCTCAATGGCACGCATGCAAGCCCGAAAGGGCTTCGTCATGGCTTTGGCGTCAGTGCGATTCAGGCTGGCGTGCCCTTGAACATGGTCCAGCGATGGCTCGGCCATGCCGATATGAAAACCACCGCAATCTATACCAGCGCCATTGGACCGGAAGAGCGGGACATCGCTGCGAGGATGTGGGGAAGGACATTTGAAACCCACGAAAAACCGGCGACCGGCCGGCCGGATCCGTGGCCACGCCCACGAGGAACATCTTCAAAAATACCCAAGAAAAATCAATCAAAACAAAAACTTAAGACTATCAATGTAAAAAAAGCAATTGCTCCCGTCACGGGTAGTTGCGAGCTGGAGAAAGTCAGGAGTGTTTAATTATTCGCAGCGTGGAACATGAAAAAACGCTTGCCTCCTGATACACTATTGGTTATTGTGTAACGGGAATTTGCGTTGTTTATCATTGGCTTAACCCCTTATTGTTAGCCCGCTTGTTGAAAAGCGCGAGGATGGTCTAGCCGATTATTATAAAAATAAATAGGAAATTGCATCTGAATGCTTTGAATTGGAGTATATTAACTCCAATTCGGTGCGATATCGGCTGATCCTGGCGCGGTGAGAGACCGGGTTATGCGGACTCCGGTCTTCGCCGCCCTGGCCGTTGGCTCTGCACCGCTGCGCGCGATGCGC
Source organism: Sphingomonadales bacterium (assembly GCA_031362505.1). Taxonomy (GTDB): domain Bacteria; phylum Pseudomonadota; class Alphaproteobacteria; order Sphingomonadales; family Sphingomonadaceae; genus Aquisediminimonas. Next base: position 3,361 of record JANLST010000369.1, on the reverse strand, counting down.
AGTGCAACCAGATTGATCGAGGCCAGACCAGCGATGCTGATTTTTTTGGGCTGCGGACCAATCAGCGATGCGATCTTGGCCCCAATGCACGCTCAATCTCGGCAAGTTCGGCCGCCCAGGATGCGGTTCCCGGAGAAATCAGTTCGACATGCCCTTCCTCTGGAACAACCACTCGGCGAATGATTGTACCTTTAGCTTTCGCCTTAGCTTCATAGGCATCCGCGAATGAAGGCGGGGCGATCCTGTCACGCGCAGAATTCACCAGGATTTGTGGCGTCGAAAATGGCATCATCGCGGATGGGGAAGTGTCACTGTAGAGATCCAGACGTCCGGGAATTTGAGTGCCGACCAGCTTGCGCACAGGTTCGGCATCGCACGTATCGCCCGGAGGGATCTGGGCCGCTTCCAGATCGGGTAAACCACCGATGCTTATGGCGGTTGCAATCGGCAATGGCTTCGCTTGGTATAGCACGTCCTTGGGAAGAATCCGTTCGCGTGCAGCCAACCATAGCGCCAGATGACCACCTGCCGAATGGCCAATGGCTACAATCCTGTCAGTCTTGAGGCCGAAGCGTGGTCCTGATTTGCGAAGGGCATCAGCAGCCGATGCAACATCGAGAAAGGTTCCGGGAAAACCTCCGCCCGGACGGTCGACGCCGCGATATTCGATATTCCAGACCGCAATGCCCCGCGTACGGAGGGCATCGGCAATATAGTTCATGATGCTTGCATCAGCGATATCGGTTTGCCAGCAACCGCCGTGAACCATGAGCACCACCGGATGCCGTCCCCTGCCTTTCGGTAACCAGACATCGACAAATTGAAGAGGGTCAGTTCCATAGGCAACGCGAGCGTCGGCCTTTGGCCTTGGCCGATCAAGCAAATCGGACCAACGCATCGTGCTGCCGGGCGCCCCGCTGATGGCCACCAAGGCCGCGGCAACGGCGATCAGGAATGATATCAAAAAGCGATTGTGGATTCTCATTGCAGCTCCGGTTTGTGATTCAGGGCATTGTAGAGCGAAGCCATTTCTATTGTGCCGCGCAAGCAACACTACACGAATGGAACAAGGGTGGATGACGATTCTGGCAGACTTGAAATCAACGCGCAACGTGATGCGATTGAAAACGCGCCTGTCTCGGCAGCTGGCGTCCATACAGTCGGCCACACGGCGTCATCAACGGGAGGGCACCCAAACCAGTTTGCCGTGTCGGGGCTTCGGCAATCCAAGGGCCCGACAAAAAAGGGGCGCCAGACGGCGCCCCTTTTCCAGTCACACTATCGGCGCGTCAGAAGCCGAAACGGAAGCCGACCGATCCGCCATGCCGGGTAAGGTCGTTCCGGAACGAACCTTGGTAACCAGCAAAGATCGCTCCGCCTTTACCTACCGCGACGCTGACACCTGCATCGACATCGAACTGCGATTTTGAAGGTTCAATGCCGCTTACGGTAAATGCGCTTCCGGCATTGCCATTGAACAGGCCGGTGATGTTGCGGTTCTGGCTGTCGAGTTGGTAGCGATAGGCCAGGCGACCATAAGGCGTGATTGCGCCCGCTTTGGTCTCCAGCCGAATGCCAACCAGCAAATCAGTGTCGTCAGCATCGATCTTGGCGACCGTCAGATTGGCAGCGCCAGCACCCGTCTCGGTAAAGCCCTTTACCGAACCACTGGTGAAATCAACCGCAACAAAGGGCCGGATCACTGTGTTCTCATTGCCTGCATTGTAGCCAATGTTTCCGATGACCTTGATGAGGTTGCCATTGAAATTGGCAGCCGCAACGCGGTTGACCGTTCCTGCAACAACCGACTTGGTCGATGAGAAGCTTCCATCGACATAGGCGACCTGCAGGCCGGCACCGAGTTTGCCCCAGTTATAGTTGCCGTAGACACCGGCTTGCCAGCTCTTGCCGTCGCCGCTGGCATTGCCCAGGCTATAATCGACGTTGGACTTGGAATAGCCGACCGCGCCACCGACGGTAAGATCGCCAGTCTTGAAATCGATACCCAATGCTCCGCCATAAATGTCCTGATCGCTGCCAAAGCGGAAGCTGCTGTTATCGCCGCTGCCCGATTGGCCATAGGCGCGGCCCCAGATGCCGGTATTGGATCCCGATGTGTCTACACCGGCCGCCCGGAGCCCAACCTGACGGGTAAAGAGTTCACCCTGATCCTGCATCGCCGTTGCATAAGCGCCATATGATTCAGGGCTGACCTGATCAAAGTAGCTCTGCGCCTGCGCAGCAGTCATGTTGTCAACCGAGGTCACCAGAGCGGCTGCATCGCCCGCAGCACCGGCCACAATCGCCTGGAAGCCATTGGCTGTTGCGATCTGGTTTGGCGTCGCCGTCGCACCCAGACCGGTAGCATAGTTCGTCCGTGTCACGGTCAGGCGATAAGCCTGCTGCGCTCCAAGGACGGTTACGATGCCGGTATTGGTGAAGCTGAGGAACGGTGAGATGACGTTGCCTGTGACTGCGCTGAACGCGCCGGAGATTCCGCCATCCGCCAGCACGACGTTATACAGCGAACCTGCCGTATAAAGCCCCGTCGACGGCGCCAGGGCAAGAGTACCCGCCAAGGTTGCAGTACCCGGTACTCCGGTGACGCGAACCTGATCATAGCCCGTTCCCGCAACGGCAACAGGGGTCAACTCGGCGTTGAGTGTCCCTGTGGCTGTTTGAACAAAAGCACCGTTGACGGTGATGATGCCCGGGCTGTTACCCGGCCGCAGATTGCCGCTATTGGTCAATGTACCATTGATGGTGCCAGCGCCACTCAAAGTGCCCGCATTGGCTACAGCGCCCGTCACCGTGCCGTTCACGCGGGTTGTCGAGCCCGCTGCACCCGTGACAGATCCCACCAACGCACCACCGGCCAACACATCCAGCGTAGCTGCTGATGCAACCGTCGTTGGTGCGGTCAGTGTGCCACCAACCGTCAGCGTGCCGGCATTCGCCGCTGCCGAAGCGGCTGTGTAGCTGCCACCGGTGCCAACGGTGAGGCCACCGCCGCCAGCCGTCAGCGCGCCCGTAAGCGTGCCCGTGCCGGTCAAAGTCATTGTGCCAGTGCCGACCTTGGTAAGGCCAGTACCGGTTGTAGCACCTGAGAACGCAGTCGATCCGTTATTCCCGCCCGATGTCAGGGTAAAGGCAGCGGTGTTAAGCGCACCTGCGCCTGCCAAGCTGCCAACCGTTTCATTGCCGGCAAGCTGCAAGGTTGCGCCCGCCGCCACTGTGACCGCCGAGGCGTCACCGATGCCGGTGCCCCCTGCAATCAAGGTTCCGACGTTTACGTTTGTCGCACCAGTATAGGTGTTGGCGCCACTCAGCGTGACAGGACCCGCTCCGGCCGTGCTGACTG
>JANLST010000360.1:0-4451 GCA_031362505.1 Sphingomonadales bacterium | reverse complement strand
GGCCAGCGCCCCGGTGAACGCGCCACGCCGAGGAGGAGCATGATCGGGGCGTGCCGGAAATATTCGGCCACGCGCCGGGTCTCGAACCAGCGGCCGTGCCAGCGCCTCCTCCGGCCAATGGTCGTGATCGCGAGGATCGAGACGAGCAGGCTGAACTCGAACAGGGCAAAGGGCCATTTGGAATCGGCCCCGGCAAAAGGAAGGTAGGATACCCCGCCGATGATCGCGAAGGCGGACAAGAGGAAGTTGGTGACCATGCCGCCGCGATAGGCATCCGACAGATAGGTCGAGAGACCGTCCGCCCAGGCGAAGCGGTGCAGCACCTGCGCTTCGATCCTGGCGACGAAATCCCTGTCCGGGCCCAGAAGCGTCCGTGCGCTCGCCAGCAAGGGCGCGCCGCTCCCGGTCGCAATGTCCTCGGGTCGTTCATAGACCTGCACGAGGCCGGACACCGCCTTGCCGCCGCCGCCGAACAGCGCTTCGATCCGCCGATAGGCATGAAAGCGCCTGTGGCTGCGCGGGTGCCATTGTTCGGTATGGAAGCGAATGGCATTTTCATCCTGGTCGGCTGCGGGCGGATTGATCGTCGTTTCGATCAACGCCGCAAGGTCATCGTCCGAATGATCCGGACTGTCGGCAAGGATCGATTCCGGCGTCCGGAGCAGCTTCAGCCGATCCGGCTCGCGCGCATCGATCCAGATGACCGGTGCGCCGCTTTCAAGGGCGGCAGCAATGGTATGGCGCGTCCCGCCGACCGACCCGGGCGTGATGCCGTCCCAGATGGCGATCAACAGGTCGGATTGTTCGATCATGATCCGCCCGGCCGCCGCGACCCGTTCGGAGCCGATCGTCGAGAATGCGGCAACCGCTTCGATATTGTCGGGTGAGCGCAGCGATGTGATGAACAGGTGCGCGACCGCCTCATCCTGCTCTGCCAGTTCAAAGCACAACGCCTTTGCCGCGAGGTTCCGGATATGCGCCGCCCTCGCACCGGTATCGGCACAATAGGGCGCCCTGCCCTCGATTACGGCCAGCGCATCCTCCGCATTTGTCGGATGGGCATTGATCGCGCTGTTCAGCGCCTGCCCGAACGGCAGCGGGGCGGTGACGTCCCACCCGCGCGCAAAGGCCTGTTCGACGGCCATCAGGTCTGCGCCATGCGCCAGCAGCGAATGGAGGCGGGTCGGCGCGATCGGATCGGTCTGACGCGCGATGACGGTATCGATCGTATCGAAAACGCGGCACAGCGCGGCATCGATTGCCGCAAAGTTCTGGCTGAACACCGCATTGCTGTAACGATGCCCGGTGATCCCGATGCTCAGGCGGGCCGATGGCAGCGCTATGGAGCCGGGCGTCCCGGCCGAGGTCGATGTCATGCAGCCTGCATAGCGTCACCGTCGACGGCGACAAGCCTTTCCCGCATCGGGCCATCATCATCCTTCCGGACCGTGGATGAATTCCGTAGCGTCCATCATCCGCACGCCACACAAGGCGAACAGAAAGATAGACAAAGGCCTGTCGGGAAGGCAGCATCCTGGCGAATCCAAACGGACGGCCAACAGGCCGCCAAAGCGTGAAGAGGAATGCAAAGTGCCCAAATTCAAACTCGTCGCAGCGACACTGCTGATGCTTGGGGCCAGTGCCCTGACAGGATGCGGCTCCAATGGCGGAAAGACGGCTCAGGTCGATGATGCCCGGTTGCTCGCCGCGAATGAGGATGGCGCCAACTGGATGTCCTATGGCCGCACCTATGACGAGCAGCGCTTCTCGCCGCTGACCGATGTGAATGATACAAATGTCGGGCAACTCGGCCTCGAATGGTCTGCCGACATGGATACCGCGCGCGGGCAGGAAGCCACGCCGATTGTCGTCGATGGCGTGATGTACATCACGACCGCGTGGAGCATGGTCAAGGCCTATGATGCAGCCACCGGCAAGCCGCTTTGGGCCTATGATCCCAAGGTGCCCCGTTCCAAGCTGGTCGATGTCTGCTGTGATGCGGTCAATCGCGGCGTCGCGGTCTACAAGGGCAAGGTCTATGTCGCGACGCTCGACGGGCGGCTGGTCGCGCTCAACGCCGATGACGGAAAGGTGATCTGGGACAAGCTGACGATCCCCGAAGGATCGCACATGGCGATCACCGGCGCACCGCGCATCGTCAAGGGCAAGGTTCTGATTGGCTCGGCCGGGGCGGAATACATAACGCGCGGCTATCTGGGCGCCTATGATGCCGAGACCGGCAAGGAAGTCTGGAAATTCTACACCGTCCCCGGCGATCCGTCCAAACCGATCGAGGGCAAGCATCTCGAAGCTGCGGCGAAGACATGGGCGCCAGACGCATGGAAGTCGGGCGGTGGTGGAACGGTCTGGGATTCGATCACCTATGATCCCAAGACCGACCTTGTCTATTTCGGGACGGCCAATGCCGAGCCATGGAATCCGGCTGTGCGGGGCACATCAGGTTCGGGTGACAGCCTCTACACGGCGTCGATCGTCGCGGTGAAGGCGGATACCGGCGAATATGCCTGGCACTTCCAGGAAACCCCCGAGGACCGCTGGGACTATGATTCAAACCAGCAGATCATCGTGGCGGACATTCCGGTCAACGGAAAGCCGCAGCATGTGATCATGCATGCGCCGAAGAACGGATTTTTCTACACGCTCGACGCCGCGACAGGAAAATTCATTTCGGGCAAACCCTTTGCGACAATCAACTGGGCATCAGGGCTTGATCCGGTCACGGGCAAGCCGAACGTCAACCCCGAAGCAAGGTATGAAATCACCGGCAAGCCGTTCGTCGGACTACCGGGCGCCATTGGCGCGCACAGTTGGACGCCGATGTCCTACAGCCCCAAGACGGGGTTGGTTTATATCCCGGCCAATGAGACGGCCCAGCCCTATCAGGCTGCGGCCAAGGGCTGGAAGCCCGGCACTGTTGGCTTCCAGCTTGGTCTTGAGCTCGGCTCGCTTCAGGTCCCTGCTGACAAGGCGATTCGCGCAGCGACCGTTGCCTCGATGAACGGATCTCTGGTCGCATGGGATCCGGTCGCCGGCAAGGCGCGCTGGACCATCGCCTATCCCGGCCCGACCAACGGCGGAACGCTGGCAACAGCGGGCAATCTCGTCTTTCAGGGGACGGCGGGAGGCGATTTCCAGGCCTTTACGGCCGATACCGGCAAGCAGCTCTGGACCTTTCCGACCCAGACCGGGGTGCTGGCCGCGCCGATTACCTATTCTGTGAAGGGCGTCCAATATGTCGCGATCCTTGTCGGCTGGGGCGGCGTCTGGGACGTTTCGGGCGGCAATCTGGTCAGCAAGACCGGCATGACGCGCAATGTGAGCCGACTGCTCGTCTTCAAGATTGGCGGAAGCGCAAAGCTTCCGGCAGCACTCCCCGAAGACAAGCGCGTGCTTGATCCTCCCCCCTTCACCGGCAAACCCGATCAGGTCGCAGACGGATCGAGCCACTATGGCAACAGCTGCAGCGTATGCCATGGCAATGCCGCTGTTTCGGGCGCACTCAATCCGGACTTGCGGTATTCCGCTGCGCTCAACGATCCCAAGCTGTGGCAGCAGATCGTGCATGACGGGCTGTTGAAGGACAATGGAATGGTCGCATGGGCCGGTCAATATTCGTCCGTCCAGATCGAGAATCTCCGCCAATATGTCATCAAGCGCGCCAATGAAGACAAGGCGCTTGAAGCCTCAGCCAGGAAAGTCGCATCCCGATGAGCATCATCCTCTACACGGCCCCTACGCCCAATGGCTGGAAGGCCTCGATCACGCTTGAGGAAATGGGGCTGCCTTATGAGGTCAAGCACCTCAATTTCGGGGAGGCCGAGCAGAAGTCGGACTGGTTCACCAAAATCAATCCCAATGGTCGCATTCCAGCCATCACCGATGACGGTTTTGCGGTGTTCGAATCCGGCGCGATCATGCTCTATCTGGCGGAGAAGACCGGCCTGCTGATGCCGACCGACGCCAAGGGCAAAAGCCTTGTCACCCAATGGCTGATGTTCCAGATGGGCGGGCTTGGCCCGATGATGGGGCAGGCCAATGTCTTTTTCCGTTACTTCCCCGAAAAGATCCAGCCCGTGATTGACCGCTACCAGCGCGAAGTGCGGCGGCTGTTCGAGGTGATGGACACACATCTGGCCAACAACGAATATCTGGCCGGTGACTATTCGATTGCGGACATCGCCAACTGGTCCTGGGCGCACACGCACGAATGGTCGGGCGCGAGCGTCGAAGGGCTTGACCATCTCAACCGCTGGATGAAGCAGGTGGGTGACAGGGACGGCGTCCAGCGCGGCCGAGACGTTCCAACGCCGCGCGACCGCAAGGCCGAGGAAGAGGCGGCCGCCAAGACGGGTCCGAAGATACTCGCCTGAAGGCCCGTCCCTTTGGGATGACGCTTCACAATTCCGGCACGATGATCTCGCCCAACGTGC
>JANLST010000343.1:0-10020 GCA_031362505.1 Sphingomonadales bacterium | reverse complement strand
GCACGTCGCCGCATAGGCTGGGCGATCGCGAAACTGGGTTGCGTAGGCGTAACCGAGCACTTCGCCATCCGCTTCGGCTATGATGAACGGCCAGCCTCTTGAAGAGATTTCCGCAATCCGCCCAGCCGTTTCTCCCTCGGTACGCGGGACCGTGTCGAAACTCGCCGTGCCGTTCAGAACATGATGAGCATAGATGGCGGCGATTGCAGATGCGTCTTCGATCCGGGCGGGCCGGATAGTTGGGCGGCTCGACATCATTTCTCTGCTTCTTCGGGTGCATCGATCTCTGACTTGCGATAGTGGAGAATGCCGGTGTCATTAGCGCCGATGGTTGCGACCCAGACCAGCTTGCCCCGGCGTTTCAGGATCTTGCCGCTGAAATGCCCAAAATTCATGTTTTCATTGTTCTGGAATTCCGCTTCGAACTGGATCGGGAAGGGATTGGCATTGCGGACCGTCAGACGGTCGTCCTCCCATTTCTCCGCGCGCCTTATCTCTTCATCTTCGACCGTGACATTGCTTGCCTCGCCAAAGACCAAGTCGACATCCTCGTTGAGCGTCTTGTCGTCGATCCGCGCCTCGCCGACGAGCATCCGCCGCCCGGCCACGTCATGGAAAAGGGCCACTTGACCGGCGGGCAACGGCTCGCCGACACCATTCTCGAGCGTGTTGCGGAACCGGAAGAGCATTTCAACGTCGCCAGGATCACCATATTGCATTGACACACGGTAGAGCATCTTGCCCTTCACTTTGGGCTTGGAGAGAAACGCGACCTGCTTCTGGCTGCGTGCAGCAACGGTCACCGGTAAGGGAATGCTGTAGAGCTTGAGGTCACCCAGATCCTCGCGCACGGCGACGCGATTGCTGGTCACGACAATCTCATCCATTGACGCTCGTGCCTTGTCATATTCCATCTCCATCAGGATCGGCGCGACGCCACCCAACGCGGAGGGCGGCGGGGGTGACGCTGGCTGGTCTGTCGACGTGGTGGCCATTGGCCAGCAGCCATAGCTCCGGTTCAAATAGGGAGATCCGCCTCTTTCGTCATCCTGACTCCCTTCGACGCGATTGACTCGGCCCGCCACGGCCGCCGCCTGCGCATCGGCAAAGCTCGTATCGTCGCCGCTGGCCATGGTCAGCCAGGCGAACAGGTTGAGTTCGGTCGCATCCGGTGAAAGCTGCCCGATATAATTGGCGTTCCAATCAAAATTGCGCGCCAGATAAGCCAAAGTGATCGTCCGCCGCCCGCCCTCCTGCGGCTTCGTCGTCATCGACAGGACGGGTGTGGCCGAGAGCGTGCGCGGCACACCGCCGAACAGCAGCGTCTGGTTGAGGCCCGAACAATACATCGCCTCGAACCCGTGGGCGGTCTGGACGATCAGGCGATCGGGCGCGGAACGGATCGTCGCCGGTTCTTCGATCGTCTTGCCGGTCGCGGGGTCGGTGCGCTTCAGCATGACGCGCTGGCCGGTAAACGCATCGAGCAGACCGCGCTGTGATAGCAGCGCCGCATCACGGTTCTTCTCCCCAACCGGCGCGCCGAGAATGATTGCCGATTGGGGGATGATCCCGCTTGCCACGCCCTCGAAACGGATCGTGACGATGCCGGGCGGAATGTCGACCGTCCGGGTTTCAGTGATCAGCGCGAACGAGTTGAGAGAGTCGAGATTCATCGCTTCAGAGCTGGTTCGGTTCGGGTCACGATAGATGGTTACGCCCACCGTGTCGGGTGCAGTCGATATGACAACCGGATCGTCAGCCCTCACGGCCGCTGGTGACAGCATCAGAAATGCAATCAGGACATGGCGCGCGGTGCGCAGCATCGGCCGACTCAATAGGGAGTGAGAAAGGTTGCGGTCAGATCGACTGAGCCATTGGCCGGGACAGTGACTTCCCAGCTTCGCTCGTCATCGTTCAGTTGCTTGCCTTTGATGCTTTCCGCAGGGACGCGGACATCGTGCCACCACCACCATCGTCCCAGACCGCCCTGGATGACGTCGACCGTCACCGGCACGGGCTTCGCATTGGTGACGGTGTAACGCATTTCACTGCGGAAGTAGGTTTTCTGAACCTCATAGGTCTCGGTCCACACCGATCCATCGGAGCGTGTGATTCGCCAACGCCCGGCTGCCTGCCACTCTCCAACGCTTATCTCGCTTCGCTTGACCAGCACGGGCTGTACCTTCACATCGAACGCGTCGCCGGTCTTGAGCGCAAGCGACGAACCGCCCGGCGTATGCGGGATGCCGCTTTCGCCAATGAACTGTGCCTGCCCCCGGGAGTCTTTCATATAAACGCGGACAATCCCGGCGGGCAGCGCATCACCGACCCCGCCTGCCTTCGCGTTTGAAAATTTGAGGATTGAAGACGCGCTCAACGCTTCACCCGATGTCGAAAGCCAGTCATTGCGGAATTCATACCCTTTGCGCGCCGGAACGCCGGACGCGTCAAGGAAGCTGACTTGCTTGGTCTGCGCGTTGGCAATCGTTGTGCGGCCGTCGATAGGATAGACATAAAAGTCACCCAACTGCTCGCGGCTCCCGGTTTCGGTTCCGGCGCGATTGCCTTGTGGGCGCTGCTGCTGCCCCGAATAGTATCGCGGAGATTGCTGGACCGAGGCGACATTGCCCGCGACCAGCAAAGCCTTGGTGTTGGCAAAAGTCGTGCCGGTCGAGTTGTTGAGCGTGATCCAGCCTTGCACATCGATCTTGCCCGCCTTGTCGTCGAACAGCGCGACATAGTCGGCCTTCCAGCCCATGCCGGTTGTCAGGTAGCTAAGCGTCAGCGGTCGGGTCCCGCTGCGTGTGGCATCGACGGTTACACTGAGCGTTGGCCGGGCACGCAAATTCGGAGGGATAGAATCGAAGATCACCCGAACAGGCAAGCCATCGTCGCGCAGCACTTCTATCCGCTCCCCGATCTGGAGGACCGCTCCGCCATTGACCGCCAGAACCTTGGCGCGCTCGCGGGTTTCCGCGCCCGTGGCGGGATTGGTGCGCAGCAAGGTGACCGTCTGTCCCACCGCCTTTTGCATCAGGGCGCCCGGCGAGAGCAGGTCATAGTCGAAATTCTGCTCGACAATCCCGAAGCCATCACCCGACAGGGTCACCGTTTCCGGACGGATCGAAGCGGACACGTCAGGAAACTCCTGCCGCGATACACCGATCGGCAGGGTGACCTGCCGTGCATCCTGCACCAGCGCCAGATTGTCATTGTAGATTGTCACCGCAACATCACCCTGTGCGGATTGGGCAAGCGCCGAGGCCGGAATCAACGCAAGGCCAGCAAGAAGTCCGTAACGCAACATCGTCCATCTCCCACTTTGATCTATCAAAGGATGGCCAATTTAGCATGCCAATGCCAGCGGAAACCGTTTAGGAGAATGCCTATGAGAATCGACCTTATCCCCGCCGGCGACAATCCGCCCGACAGCATCAACGTCATGATCGAAGTGCCCATTGGCGGAGAGCCGGTGAAATACGAACTCGACAAGGCGTCAGGTGCCCTGTTTGTCGATCGCATCCTGCACACCTCGATGCGATATCCCGCCAACTACGGTTTCGTGCCGCACACGTTGGGCGAAGACGGCGATCCGCTCGACGCACTTGTCATTGCGCGCTCACCGATCATTCCGGGTGCGGTGATCCGCGTTCGGCCTGTCGGCGTCTTGCTGATGGAGGATGACAAGGGCGGTGATGAAAAGCTCATCACCGTACCCGTCGATACGACGTTTCCCTATTATTCGGAAATTGGCGGGCATGATGACTTGCCGCCCATTGTGACGCAACAGATTGAGCATTTCTTTCAGCACTACAAGGATCTCGAGCCTGGAAAATGGGCCAAGCTGAAAGGCTGGGGCGATGTCGAAACGGCCAAGCGCATCATCGTCGAGTGCATCGAAAGGGCCAAGAAGGAGGGCCTATGACGATCTGGCGATGGGGCGCGCTTGCAGGGCTTGTGGCCATGGCGATCAGCATCGGCTTTGGCCAGATCCCGGGGATCCATGCGTGCAGTTTGAATGGCGATGCGATCCTCAATTTCGAATTCGTGCGAACCCCAGCCGAAGTTGCCGCTCTGTTTCCTGGCAATTGCCGCATTGAACATGTGGCGGCTCAGCGCCACGGACTCTGGCTCGATTCTCTTGGCTTCATTCCTGCCTATACCGCCTTCCTGATCCTCTCGCTTCTCGGCATGCGAACTGAAGCCTCCGGCGTCGCCCGGCGGATTGCCGGAACTGGAATCGTGTTGACGCTGATTGCGGCGCTTTGCGACCAGTTCGAGGGAATCCAGCTCTTCCGTATTCTTGGGGAACTGCCTGGAACACAATCGACGATCAACTGGCTGATGCCTGCGGTGCGTACCAAATTCGGGCTGCTTGCACTCGTCATCATTCTGGTCGGCTGGCTTCACGTGCAAAGGCCGGGTTGGCGCAAGCCGGTGGGGGCGATCATCGCGATCGGCGGGCTCTGGTCCTTGGCCGGACTTTTCGTCTCGCATGACTGGCTCCTGCAGGGCAGCGCGGTGGCTTGGCTCATGCTCCTCCTGACAAACATCATCCTTGCTACACGGAAATCCGCATGAGTGACCTTGCGGGCCAGACCTTCGTCCTTGTGCATGGGGCGTGGCACGGCGGCTGGTGCTGGCGCGATGTGGCGGCGGCACTTCGCGGCCGTGGTGCACGGGTGTTCACGCCAACGCTCACCGGCCTGGGCGAACGGAAACATTTGCGCATGGCCTATGCCGGGCTCGATACCTTCATCAACGACGTAACGGCAGTGATCGAAACCGAGGAATTGAACGCGATCACGCTGGTCGGGCACAGTTTTGGTGGCATGGTCATCACGGGCGTTGCCGACCGGATGCCCGAAAGGATCAAGCGGCTTGTCTATCTCGATGCGATTGTTCCTGACGACGGGGAGTCGCTCGTTTCAAGCGCGCCGCGGAGCGATCCGGCCGGTCATGCGAAGTTGATCAAAGCCCTTGGTTCACAGGCACCCGACGGGGAATGGATGACGTGCCCACCAGCCGAGATCCTCGGGCTTCATTTGGCAACGCCTGACATGCGGGATTGGGATTTGCGCAATGCAACCGAACATCCCCTGTCGAGCTTCATCGAGCCCTTGTCACTCAGCCGCGGACGCCCTCGAATTCCATCGACCTATATCGTCTGCGATGATCCGCCCATGCCGGGTACAGCATTTGTCGCACATCATGCTGATGTTGTCGCAGGCGTTTATGGCCAACAATGGACCGCGCGCCGCATTGCAACAGGACATATGGCGATGGTCACCGCACCTTCTGAAACAGTGGCGCTGTTAGCCGAAGCTGCGCTCGTTTGACACCAATGCCTTGTCGTCAAACACCTGCATTTCGTAGCTGATCGAGGCTTCAACAAGCATTTCCCAAAGCGAGGCGACAAGCGATTCCGGAACGCCCAGAGCGACAGCGCGTTCTCTGGCATTGGCAATCACTTCGGCCTTGCGGACTTCATCGCGCACCAACTCCCGGTCGGTCTTGATTCGGGCCGCCGCTGCCATGAAGGCAAATCGCCGCGTCAGCAGAGCCATCAGCCGTTCATCGACATCATCCACACCAGCCCGCACTTCGGTCATGGAATTGCACTCCTCGGGGTTTCTGATCATTGTCCTGCCAGCTGTTTGAGGGCCGCGCCATCGAGGCGCTGCACCGTCCATTCGTCCATTGGCCTTGCTCCGATCGACCGGTAAAATGCAATGGCAGATTCGTTCCAATCGAGCACTGACCATTCCATCCGTGCACATCCGCGATCAATCGCCAACGCCGCAAGTCGTGCAAGGACGGCCTTGCCGAGCCCTGATCCTCGCGCATCGGGTTCGACAAAAAGATCCTCCAGATAGAGGCCCGGCTTTCCTTCGAACGTCGAGAAATTGTGGAAAAAGAGCGCGAAGCCGCGCGGCAATCCGTCGATTTCGCCGATCAGGACTTCGGCCATTGGATGCGCACCAAACAGGTGTTCATCGAGCATTGCTGAATCCGTGCGGACTTCGTGACGGAGTTTTTCATATTCGGATAGCGCACAGATGAAGCGAAAAATCAGCGCGACATCGTCTCGGATCGCAGGGCGAATGGATAGGGTCATGGTCGCGCCAGCCTTGCCAATATACGCGGCCAGAGCAAGCCGATTGCCAGCCCCGACATCACCAGCGCCGCCGCGAGAATTTTCCAGTCCTGAAGATGTTCACCCAGAATCAGCGCTGATGCCCCCATCCCGAACACCGGGACCATTAGTGCGAGAGGAGAGACAGTTGCGGCAGGATGTCGCGCCAACAGCCAGCCCCATGCGGCATAGCCAAACATCGTGTTTCCGACTGACTGCCACAGAACCGCCGCCCAGGTCAGCGCGTCGGCGTTGCGGACGCCAGCGACCATTGCCGGCCAACCCTCGAACAGGAGGGACAGAATGAACAGCGGTGGCACAGCGAACAAGCTTGCCCAAACGACATAGGAGAGCATGTTGACGGGTCCAGCAGCCCGCGAAACGATGTTGCCGCCGGCCCATCCAAGCGCGGCACCGATGACGAGCGCCAGCCCAAGCAGGGTAGCGCTGCCTTGCGCATGTGTTGCGATGACCCCCAGTCCAAGGACGGCAAGCAGCAGTGCAACGAGCTGGTAGCGATGAACACGCTCGCCGGTCAGCCGCATGGATAGGCCGATCGTGAAAAACACCTGTACCTGCACAACAAGCGAAGCAAGGCCGGGGGTAATATCATGCCGCATTGCGATGAACAGCAACCCGAACTGGCCGACTCCGATCAACAGGCCATAGGCTGCGAGATTCCTGATCGAAACGGACGGGCGCTTGAGGAAAAGCGCAAGCGGGAAGAAGGCAAACAAGAAGCGAAGGGCTGCCAGCAACAGGGGAGGCAAATGCAGGAGTGCGGTCTTGATCACAACAAAGTTGCTGCCCCAGACGGCCATCACTGCAACAGCCAGCGCAAGATGCGAAAGTGGAAGCCCCTGTCTCTGGATGCCGCTCATAATGCTGTGGCTTCGACGTGTTCGGGAGCGGTCCCGGGCTTTTGCCGGGCGGTGATGATGCAACCGGCGACGATAAGAGCAGTCCCGACATAGGTCGTGATCGTCACAGCCTCATGATAGTATATCCAGCCAAACAGTGCCGCCCAGATAAAGGCTGTGTATTCGACCGGTACAAGAACTTGTGCTTCCGCCCGCGCATAGGCCCAGGAAAGAAGGAGAAGAGCAATGATTGCCAATGTCGTCGAGCCGAGGATCGCGGGCGCATGTGAAACATCCGGAACGACGGCCAGCCAAGGCGCTGCAAGCATCAATACCGATCCGGCCGTCAGATTCTGGAAAAAGACGATCTCAATCGGCGAAGCAAGCTGCGCCTGTTTGCGCTGGAGCACCAGATTATAGGCATAGAGTATCGCGGAAAAAAGGATTGCGGCAATCCCTTTGAGAACTTCCGGCTTGAATTCGCCTGTGGCCCGCGCCGAAAGAATGACGAGGACGCCTGCAAATCCCATCACTGTCGCCAGAATCGCGTCCCGGCTGATCTTTTCTCCGAGTAAGACAGCCGCGAGATAGAGCGTGATCAATGGCGCAATGAATGAAAGCGCGATCGCTTCTGCGATCGGAACGCGCGCCAGCCCCCAGAAGAAGCTCAATGCCATGATCGCGGCAAGCGAACCACGCAGGAGGTGGAGCTTGAACGTCGAACGCGCGGGCCAGCGTGTTCGCGTGCCAAAGAACAAGACAGCGCCGATGATCATCCCGGCGATCATGCGCCATAACATCGCATTGTAGGCGCCAAGGCTGATTGACAGCCCCTTCATCAGGACGTCCATCGTCGAGAAGGCCGCAATTCCCAGCGTCGCCACGGCGAGCGGGATTGTTGGGGATACGGGTGATATTCGCGACATGCGAGGCTCTTAGCGGAGCGTTCCCGCTGCGCCACCATCAATGTTGATTTTCTGGCCCGAAGCATAAGTATTGGCATCGGAGACGAGCCAGACGACAGCGGATGCCACATCTTCAGGAGTTGGAACACGGCCAAAGGGGAATTGTGCATCGAGTGTGTGAATATCGTCCACGCCTGCGATGGCCTTGGCCAAACGGTCGCCCATGTCCGACACAGTCAGGCTCGGCGCAACAATGTTGACCCGTATACCGTTGGCCTGCTCCTCCTTGGCAAGCGTCAGCGCCAGTGCCTCGCACGCAGCCTTGCCCATATTGTAAGGCGCCCCTTTGGCCGAATGGCTCAGCGTGGCAACGCTCGAGATCATGACGATGTCGCTTCGTCCATTCTTGCGGAGATGCGGAATGACAAGCTTTGACATGTAATGCGGGGCAAAGGCATGGACCCGCATCACACGCTCCATTTCCGCCGGATCGGTGTCCGCAACCGACTGCCCCCGGCTGGCGATGCCCGCATTGTTGATCAGGATGGAAATGCCTCCGAAATCCTTCGCGACCGCCTCGACCATCGCTGCACAGGCGTCAAAATCATCCACTGGTGCGTGATAGGCCTTGGCTCGCCGTCCCATCTCCGCAACTTTGGCTACCACCTCAGCGGCTGCATCCGCGTCTCGCCGATAGTTGACGGCAACGTCAGCTCCGGCGCGTGCCAGCGCCAATGCAATGCCGCGCCCAATGCCCCGGCTGGCGCCGGTAACAATAGCAGTCCGATTTTTCAGAGGCAGTGATTCCATTGCGCTTGCTTGGCGAACCGTATTGCCGCTGTCTAGTCCGTTTGCCTAGCGCAGGACCATCTGGTCATTGGTGATCTTCACCGAGCCGATCTGCGACAGGAAACTTTGCCCCAGGAGCGAAACTTCAAGGCCTTCGGGAATGATAGCGGCCTCCATGTCCCAGGCTTCCTTGCCGCCCAAGCGCATATGATGGAGTTTCACGAACTTGCCATTGACCGGCCCCGATACACCACGACCGACCGGTTTGAGGTCCTGCTCAGTCCAACTGAAACCGAGCGTACGAGCATCGGCCGCCGACAGGGCTATGGTACTCGTTCCGGTATCGACGAGGAAATGGATCGTCTGTCCGTTGACCTCAAGATCAGCGAAGAAATGGCCGTTCTGGCTGCGCGAAAGCACGATATCGAGCGGTGCTGCTGGCACCGCCACCACTTTTGGTTTTTTGACCACGGGCTCCGGCAATGCCTGCACCGGCGTTGTGGACTTCTGGCCGGACGGAATCAGGGCGCCGAGGACAAATCCGATTCCAACGACAAAGGCAAACGGCTTGATTGACATCAGGGTATCTTAGCCCATCCGCGTTAGGGAAAAGTGAAA
This sequence comes from Sphingomonadales bacterium, assembly GCA_031362505.1. Taxonomy (GTDB): domain Bacteria; phylum Pseudomonadota; class Alphaproteobacteria; order Sphingomonadales; family Sphingomonadaceae; genus Aquisediminimonas. The sequence continues at coordinate 712 of JANLST010000343.1, read as the reverse complement.
ATCCGTTCCAAAATGGCCGAAAATCCGCACCATTCTATGCAGCTTTGGCTTCAACCTCTGCTTCCATCTCGGCCGCCTTCGCTTCGACCAGTTTCACGATATGGTCAATCATCCCTTCGTCCTGAACGTGATGATCGGTGACGCCGGAGAGATAGACCATATGTTTGCCGTTGCCGCCGCCAGTCAGGCCAATATCGGTTTCGCGCGCCTCACCGGGGCCGTTAACCACGCAGCCAAGCACCGACAGTGAAATCGGTGTATGGATATGCTGGAGACGTTCTTCGAGTTTCTGGACGGTTCGGATCACGTCAAAACCCTGACGCGCACAGGATGGGCAGGACACGACCCGCACACCGCGGGTCCGCAGGCCGAGTGATTTGAGGATTTCGTATCCGACCCGCACTTCCTCCTCCGGTTCCGCCGAAAGCGAGACGCGGATGGTATCGCCGATTCCGGCCCAGAGCAGGCTGCCAATGCCGATGGCGCTCTTGACAGTGCCGCCGCGCAGTCCGCCTGCCTCGGTAATGCCAAGGTGGAGCGGGCAATCCACCGTCTCGGCGAGTTGATGATAGGCCGCGACCGCGAGGAAATGATCGCTTGCCTTCACGGCGACCTTGTATTCACGGAAATCATGATCCTCGAGGAGCCGGATATGGTCGAGCGCACTTTCGACCAGCGCCTCGGGGCAGGGCTCGCCATATTTCTCGAGCAG
>JANLST010000335.1:0-8029 GCA_031362505.1 Sphingomonadales bacterium | reverse complement strand
GCGAAATGACGGTGACGCGCTTTGCCGATGATCATTTCTATTGCCTCTCTGCCGCCGCTGCCGAGCAACGCGATCTTGATCTGTTGATGCAGAGCAAGCTGCCAGACGAAGATGTGACGATCCGCAATTTGACGATGGATTTGGGTGTGTTGGTGCTGAGTGGGCCGCGTGCGCGTGGCGTGCTCGCCAAGCTCACCGATGCAGACTTGAGCAACGAAGGCTTCCGTTGGTTGAGCGGTCAAGAGATCAGCGTTGCCGGCATCAAGTTACGCGCGCTGAGGGTTTCCTATGTCGGAGAGCTTGGCTGGGAACTGCATCCGGCGATGGACGACCTTGCCGCGCTTTATGATGCGGTGTGGGAAGCAGGCCAAGAATTCGGTATTGCCAATTACGGCCTGTATGCCGTCAACACAATGCGGATGGAAAAGGGCTACAAGGCCTGGGGCTCCGAACTTACAAACGAACTGACGATGATCGAGGCGGACATGCCGCGCTTCATCAATTTCAAGAAGGACGAATTCGTCGGCAAACAGGCGACGCTTGATGCGCCGGACCGATTCCGGATTGTCTATGGCGAAGTGGACGCATCGGATGTCGATGTGCGCGGCGCGGAGCCGTGTCTGGTGGGTGACGACTGCATCGGCCTGACCACGTCTGGCGGCTATGGTCACCGCGTTGGCAAGAGCCTTTTCTTCGCGTGTGTGCCCATCGAGCATGCGGCGCCGGGATCAGGCTTTGACCTTTATCTGCAAGGCGAACGGCGTAAGGCGACCGTGCTGGAGCACCCGGCCTATGACCCTGAAAACGCGAAAATGAAGGTTTGATCGTTGGCTGAACTCCCCAAAAAGGCAAAAGTCGTCGTTATTGGCGGCGGCGTCATTGGCTGCTCGATTGCCTATCATCTGACCAAGATCGGTTGGGACGATGTCGTCTTGCTCGAACGCAAGCAGCTGACCAGCGGCACGACGTGGCATGCGGCCGGGTTGGTGGGACAGTTGCGGCCGTCGATCAACATGACCAAGCTCGCGAAATATACAGGAGAACTCTATCGCGGGCTCGAGGCCGAGACAGGCCAGGCGACGGGCTATCGGCAGTGCGGCTCGATCTCGATGGCCACCAATGCCGAGCGCTTCGAGGAACTGAAACGCAGCGCCTCGATGGCCAAGGTATTTGACTTGCCTGTCCATGTTGTGACGCCCCAGGAGATCAAGGATCTCGCGCCCATCGTCAGCGTTCACGATGTGGTGGGCGGCATTCATATTCCGAGCGACGGCTATGCCAATGCCGTCGATATCACGCAGGCGCTGGCCAAGGGCGCGCGCGCCGGTGGTGCAAGGATATTCGAGAACACAAAGGTGACCAGGATCCGGCACAATGGCGAGCGGGTGACGGGAGTGGATACCCCGGATGGTTCGATTGACGCGGACTATGTCGTGATCTGCGGCGGTATGTGGACGCGCGATCTGGCGGCGAGCATTGGCGTCGCCGCGCCGCTGCATGCCTGCGAGCATTATTATGTGCTGTTTGAAGGGGTGGAGGGGCTGGATTCGAGCCTGCCGGTGCTGCGCGATTATGACTATTGCGGATATTACAAACATGACGCCGGCAAGTTGCTCGTCGGTGCGTTTGAACCGAATTCGCGGCCTTGGGGGATGGACGGCATTTCGGAAGATTTCTGTTTTGATGAGATTGCCGGAAGTTTCGAGCATTTTGAGCCCGTATTGGTGGACGCGATGCGCCGGGTGCCTGCGCTCGAAAATGCGGGCATCCAGAAATTCTTCTGCGGACCGGAAAGCTTTACCCCCGATGTCCGCTATCACCTCGGAGAGAGCGCAGAACTGAAGGGCTGTTTCGTCGCGGCCGGTCTCAATTCGATTGGCCTGCAATCGGCGGGAGGTGTTGGCAAGGTCATGGCAGACTGGATCCGTGATGGCATTCCACCAGCGGATTTGTGGACGGTCGACATTCGCCGCAACATGCCGTTCCAGATCAACCGCAAATATCTGCGCGAGCGGGTGAGCGAGAGCCTTGGGCTGCTCTATGCAACGCACTTCCCGTTCAAGCAGTATGAAACCGCCCGCGGTGTGAGGCGCTCGGCAATCCATGACCGGGTTGCGGCCGCTGGCGCGTGTCATGGCGAGGCATTCGGCTGGGAACGTCCCAACTGGTATGGAGAGCCGGGCAGTACGCCAAAGTACGAGTATAGCTATGGCCGCCAGAACTGGTTCGAAGTCAATGCTGCTGAATGCAAGGCCGTGCGCGAGGCGGTTGGTCTGTTTGACCAATCGTCATTCGCGAAATTCCGGCTGGAAGGCCGGGATGCAATGCGCGTCCTCAATCGTGTTTGTGCCAATGATGTCGACGTTGTGCCCGGCAAGCTGGTCTATACGCAATGGCTGAACGAAAAGGGCGGGATCGAGGCCGATCTGACCGTCACCCGTCTCAGTGAAACGGCCTATCTGATCGTGACGGGGGCCGAGACCGAGATCAAGGATTTCAACTGGCTCAAGCGGCACACGCCCGATGATGCACATGCAGTGCTCACCAATATCAGCTCTGGCATGGGCGTCATTTCAATCATGGGGCCGAATGCGCGCGCGCTTCTCCAGTCGATCACCCCCAATGATTTGTCGCATGAAGCCTTCCCATTCGGCACGTCTCAGGAGATCGAGCTTGGCTACGCCATCGTGCGTGCCTCTCGGATCACCTATGTCGGTGAACTGGGTTGGGAGCTCTATATCCCGACCGAGTTCATGACCGGCGTGTATGATGAAGTCATTTCGGCCGGTCTCGCCTTTGGGCTCAAACATTGTGGCTATCATGCGCTCAACGCACTGCGTATGGAAAAGGGCTATCGCCACTGGGGCCATGACATCACCGACGAGGATACGCCGCTCGAGGCAGGCCTGGGTTTTGCCGTGCGGATGGACAAGGCTGGAGGCTTTATCGGGCGCGAGGCTTTGCTGAAGCAAAAGGAAGACGGGCTCAAACAAAAGCTCGTCCAGTTCCTGCTCAAATCGCCCGAGCCGATGCTCTATCATAACGAGCCGATCTGGCAGGGCGATCGCATCGCCGGTTACATCCGCTCCGGCATGTATGCGCACACCCTCGGTGCGTCCTGCGGCCTTGGCTATGTGACGGCATCGGATGGCGGTGTGGTCGGCCCAATTGACGCCGACGGGTTTGAAATCGAAATCGCAGGCGTGCGCTATCCCGCGTCTGCCTCATTGAAACCAATGTATGACCCTACCAACGCACGGATCAAAATCTGATGGCTGAAGCCCAAACCGAATTGATGAGCCGTCTCGCCGCGAATACGCGCGTCGGCTACAGTTTTGATCAGGAATTCTATGCCAGCGACGCCGTGTTCAGGGCCGATATGAACCAGATCATCAGCAGAAAATGGCTGCTTGCGGGACATGTGTCGCGCATCCCCAACAAGGGCGATTATTTCCTGTTCCGCGTCGGCGCCGAACAGATCATAATAATCCGCGAGAATGAAGACAGTGTCCGCGCCTTCTTCAATGTCTGCCGCCATCGCGGTTCGACCATCTGTCAGGCAGAAAGCGGCAACGCGCCGCGCCTTGTCTGCCCTTATCACGCCTGGACTTTCGGGCTGGATGGACGGCTGATCTCCGCGCGGTTCATGCCCGAGGATTTCGACAAGGCGGAAAACAGCCTTTTTTCTTGCCACATCCGGGTGTTCCACGGGTTGATCTTCATCAACATGAGCCAAGACGAGCCCGTCGATTTCGATGCCACCTTTGGCGATATGGGGCCGATCCTCGATTATCAGGGGATCGCCGACGCCCGTATCGCGCATGCAGGGAGCTATCCGACCACCGCCAACTGGAAGCTGGTCGTCGAGAATTTTTTCGAATGCTATCACTGCGTGCCCTCGCATCCCGAATTCTGCTCGATGCATGCGGCAGATTCGATTGTCGCCGTAGGTGCCGGGCCAAGCTCCGGGCCTGCTGATGCGATCGCTGCCTACACACCAAAAGTGCAAGCATGGGAAGAAACCGCCGGCGCGCTTGGCCGCCCCATCGGCACGATCGATGAGCCGCCGGAAAGCAGCCATCTTCGCCTGCTGATGCAGCGCATGAACAAGGACGGCTGGGCCGCCGAAACGCAGGATGGCACCGCGCCAGCACCGCTTATGGGCAAGCGGACCAAGGCCGATGGCGGGCGTATGCATTTGAGCTTCAGTCCGTTCAGCCAGATTGTCGCCGATGATCATTTCGCCATCCTGTTCCAGTTCACCCCGCGATCGGCTTTGGAGTCCGATGTGGAAATGATCTGGCTCGTTGATGGCCGCGCGACCGAGGCCGAGGTGGATATCGAGAAGATGATCTGGGGCTATCATGCCACAACGTCGCAGGACAAAATCATCACCGAAAATAATCAGGCCGGGATCATGTCCAGTCGTTATCGACCGGGGCGCTATTCGGATCAGGAAGGCAGCGTGATCAAGTTTCAGAAATGGTATCTGAACCAGTTCGGGCTGGAGCGCGCCGATTGAGTTTGCCCACCGTCATGCGTGCCGTTCTGCTGACCGGCAATGGCGGGTTCGACAAGCTTGAATTCCGTGATGATGTGCCTGTGCCGACTCCAGGGCCGGATGACGTATTAATCCATGTCGGCGCGGCGGGGGTCAACAATACCGACATAAACACGCGGATCGGCTGGTATTCGAAAGCCGTTGCCGAAGCGACCGAGGCGGGCGGGGCCGAGGGCCTTGCCGGAGCCGGGGACGATGGCTGGTCAGGAGCTGCGTTCTACTTCCCCCGGATACAAGGCGCGGACGTCTGCGGACGGATCGTAGCGGTAGGCAAGGGCATTGATCCTGCCCGAATGGGTGAGCGTGTGCTGGTCGAGCCGGTATTCCGCGGCACAAGCCGTTTCGACGTGGTCTATTTCGGCTCCGAGGTCGATGGCGGTTTTGCCGAATATGCGCGCGTTCCCTCTGTACATGCCCACGGAATTGAATCAGGCTTGAGCGACGTCGAACTTGCGAGCTTCCCCTGTGCCTATTCTGCCGCAGAAAACATGCTGACGCGCATTGCGCTTGCGGCGGGTGAACATGTTCTGATCACTGGAGCATCCGGCGGCGTAGGCTCAGCGGCGGTCCAACTCGCAAAACGCCGAGGCGCGATTGTGACGGCGATGGCAGGCGCGGACAAGCGAGACGCGGTCAAGGCGCTGGGCGCTGACAGCGTTGTGGCGCGTGATATCGATCTGGCCGCCGTGTTCGGAAACGATCATTTTGAAGCGGCAGTCGATATTGTCGGGGGCGCGCAATTTGAAGATATAATCGACTGTTTGAAACGGGGCGGGCGTTACGGCGTTGCCGGCGCAATCTCGGGCCCAATTGTCAATCTTAATTTGCGGACACTGTATCTGAAGGATTTGCGCCTGATTGGCTGCACCGTTCTTGAACCCGAAGTCTTTCCCAACCTTATCGGCTATATCGAAAGCGGCGAGATCAATCCGCTGGTGGCGGCGACCTATCCATTGTCGGATATTGTCGCCGCACAACAGGCATTTCTGGCCAAGAAACATGTCGGGAAGATTGTTCTGGTTTCCTAGAACAGACAATTTAGCTTCAATTTTTCGGCCAATATCGCAAAAAGGCACCAATGATGGACTCCGAGATTGAACAATCCATTCTGCTGGTCCGGACCGAAGGCGCGGTGGCCTGGTTAACGCTCAACCGCCCCCAAGCGGGCAACAGCCTGACAATGGAGTTGGTCGCCCGGCTTCGCGCCGAACTGGCAGACATTTCAAAGTGCCCGGCGATCAAGGTCATCGTTCTGGCCGGAGCGGGGGGCCGCGTCTTTTGCGCCGGACACGATCTCAACGAGTTCGCAGGGCAAGCCGACCAGGATTTTCTCGCGCGCGATTTTGAAGGGCTCGCCGCGTTGATGCAACAAGTCATGACGCAACCCCAAATCGTTATCGCCAAAGTCGAAGGCGTCGCAACGGCGGCTGGATGTGAACTTGTGGCGGCTTGTGATCTTGCGCTGGCCTCCTCCGTGGCGCGGTTTGGTGCTCCCGGAGTCAATATCGGCTTTTGGTGCCACACACCGCAAATTCAGCTTTCACGTGCGGTAGGGCACAAGGAAGCGATGATGTTGCTGGCAACAGGCCGTCTGTTTGCGGCGGCACATGCGCTTCGGATTGGCTTGGTCAACGCAGTCTACGAACCTGAGGCCCTCGATGCAGCGGTCAATGCGCTGGTCTCCGAGATCGCAGCGAAACCGGGTCGGATACTGGCGCTTGGAAAGGCCGCATGCCGCAAGCAAGCGGCAATGGACGTCACGGAAGCCTACAGTTTTGCGCAGGGCTCCGCCCTCGCCAATCTTGACCTCCCCGATGCTCAGGAGGGAATCTCCGCTTTTCTCGAAAAGCGCGCTCCAAGCTGGTCTGACGATTGCAATTAGGCGGCGTCGAGTGCCTGTGTCAGATCGGCGAGAATGTCATCGATATGCTCGAGCCCGATCGACAGGCGGACATAGCCGGGGGATACGCCGGTCGCTGCCTGTTCTTCCGCCGACAATTGCGAATGCGTGGTCGATGCAGGATGGATCGCGAGACTGCGCGCGTCGCCGATATTGGCGACCTGAGAGAGAAGCTTGAGCGCGTTGATGAACCGCTGCCCTGCTTCGCGCCCGCCCGCCAATTCGAATCCGACAAGCCCGCCATCGCCACCTGTCAGGAGCTTGTCCGCGCGGGCACGAGGTTCGCCCGTAAGGAGCGAGGGGTGAATGACGCGCGCCACATCGCTTCGGCCAGACAGGAAATCAGCCACCGCTTTCGCGTTGCTGCAATGACGCGGCATACGCAGCGGCAATGTCTCCACGCCCTGGATCAACTGAAACGCGTTGAAGGGAGAAAGGGCTGAGCCCAAATCGCGCAACAACACCGTTCGTGCACGCAGGATATAGGCGATTGGACCAAGCGGTTTTGCGGCCTGCGCCCATATCGCGCCGTGGTAGGACGCATCAGGCGTATTGAGATTGGGCTGGCGTTCGGGAAACATTTCCCAATCGAAATTTCCGCCATCAACAATCATTCCGCCAATGGAAGTGCCGTGACCTCCGATATATTTCGTTGTCGAATAGACGACAATCGCAGCGCCATGATCGAATGGCCGAGCGATGAGCGGTGCAGCAGTGTTATCAACGATCAGCGGAATACCCAACGGCCGCCCAAGTGCCGCAATCTCGGCCATCGGGCAGACGATCAGTTTGGGATTGGGCAGTGTTTCTACATACCATGCGCGTGTCTTTTCATCGCTTGCCGCGATAAAGGCTTGCGGATCCGCCGGGTCGACGAAGCGCACGTCGATCCCCATATCCTTCATAGTATTGGCAAACAGGTTGTAGGTGCCGCCGTAAAGATCGGTGCCGGAGACGATATTGTCACCCGCGCGCGCTAGATTCTGGATGGCGAAAGCGGAGGCTGCCTGCCCGGAGGATACCGCCAGTGCTGCGGCACCGCCTTCGAGCGCAGCGATCCGATCTTCCAGTATCGCGGTCGTCGGATTGCCCAGACGTGTGTAGATATTGCCGAGTTCGGCGAGCGCAAACAGGTTTGCGGCGTGATCGGTATCGCGGAACTGGTAGGAGGTCGTTTGAAAAATCGGCGGCGCAACTGAACCTGTGCCCGGATCGGCCCGCCATCCAGCGTGCAGCGCGAGCGTTTCTGGGTGCAAAGGCCGGTCCACCATGCGTTTTCTCCATTTCTTCCAAGAATCGACGTTGCCGGTTCGGCCGATCAAAGTCCATTCAGAAAGATCTGCATTTTGGCAGCGTGTGGATCTTGCAGATATCAAATTCCCATCCAGAAGCCGCCGTGCGAAGCGGCACTGATAACGAGCACCCACGAGAATTTGACACGCCGTTTTGCCCATGCAAGTTTCAGCGCACCGGGAGGAAAAAATCATGCGCCTATCAAAATCCACACTGGCAACCGCGCTGTTGGTCACGGTCTTTTGCCAAAGCTGCAGCAAGTCGGAACCTCAAAA
>JANLST010000277.1:0-2618 GCA_031362505.1 Sphingomonadales bacterium | reverse complement strand
CCATTCCCGATTTCATGAAGAACCCCATTTGTTTCCACTGTTCATCCCTAAACGGACCACATTCAAATTTCCTTCGCAGGTCACGAAGGATTTAATGGTTTCGTTCGTTTTAAGAAGTAATTCGGGGATGTGACGAATGTGTTGATGAATCTTGAGATGCCGCGCCGCGCGGACGACGACACGCTAATGGCCCGGGTCGCCTTGCGTGATGGCGAAGCCTTTCGCACGCTTGTCGAAGGACATGCGGCCAAGGCACACAGGATTGGTTGGCGCATGTTGGGAGATACGACAGAAGCGGAAGATGTGGCGCAGGAAGCGATGCTGAAATTGTGGGAACAGGCAGATAAGTGGCAGTCAGGCGGGGCTGGCGTCGGGGCATGGCTCAATCGCGTCGCGACGAATCTCTGCCTTGATCGCTTGCGCCGTCGTCGTTTCACCAGCGATGAAGAGGTGCCGGAAAGGGCCGATGAAAGCCCGTTGGCAGACGCACTCGTGGATGAGGAGGCGATGCGCCTCAAGGCGATGATGGCTGTGCAGGCACTGCCGGATCGCCAGCGTGCGGCGATTGTCCTGACCTAGTTATGAGGATTGTTCAAACATGGCCGCTGCTGAAATCCTCGACATGAATGTCAAGGCGTTCGAATCGCTGCTGCTGCGGGCGCGAAACGCACTGAAGGCGTCGCTATGCGATCTGCGGTCAGCGGTTCAGGGAGGTGCGGCATGAGCGATCCTCGGCTTGATGCTGCATTGAGCGACGCGCTTGACCGCTTCACGGTCCCCCCTCTTTCACAGGGATTTGCGGATCGCGTTGTCGCGGTTGCGACCCATCCTGAAGCGCCGCTTCCCGTCGCGGTCCCGACCCGACGTGACAGGCGGGGTGGATGGGTGCGTGGCCATCGTGTGATTGTCGGAGCTCTCGCCTTCGGGCTGATGAGTGCCGCGGCAGCGGCAACCGCCATTTTCGGCGATGTTGCCCGCACGATGCCGGTAATTGGTCCGTTGATCGCCAGCATTGCTCCTGAAAAGACCGAGCCCAGGATAAAAAAGACCGTTTCAATCAAATCGCCGATTGTCAGCGAGGATCAAACGCATCAGGCATCGTCAGGCGATCCGCCGTCCTTCGAAACTCCTCCGCTGGCCCTTGAGGAACGACGGGAATCGCGCCGCGAGTTTGTCGCGCAAAAGATTGTCTCCAGGCTCGAACGGCGTGCGGAGGTTCGCGAAGAACTTGGCCTGCCTCCCCGTCCTGTGCGTCCGGCCCGAGTTCTGCCGGTGCTGCGTCGCTTGCCACCGGCCGAGCGGGCAGCAATTGTTGAGAGGGTCCGGGAGATCCGCCAGGAGCAACGTGCCGCACCCAGTGCCCTGCCAGACCGGGAGCCGTTGATTCCGGATCGCGGCATAACTTTGGCACCAAAAGTTGATCTGCCTGCGGATGTTGCGGGCGCGATTCCCGCACCGACGTCCGTCGAACCGCAAACCGGAGACGTGCTCCGCACCCCCGAGCGGCTTGAACAATTGAGGCGTTTGCGTGCTCTACGCGAGCTTCAGGAACGTCGCCGTGAATTGCGCAGACAGCGCGCTCAACAATAGCGAAGGGTTTTCCGGCGTTGTCCGTTGAAGGAAGGTGAGCGGGTCGGCTCTCTAACCTACGACTGGAGAATGACATGAAAAAATTCCTGCTTGTCCCCGCCCTTGCCGCGATCCTTGCCGGTCCTGTGATGGCTGAACCTGTGACAAAGACCGTCACAATCGACCGGCCCAATTATGACGGCACCCGCACCACTGTGATCGACAAAGACGCGGGCACACTATCCCGCGACACCCAGGTCACACGTGCCAGCGATGGCGCAACGGCGACGCGCGAATATGATCGCACACGTACGGATACCGGCTTCACCGACTCGGGCTCGGCCACGAATTTCAAGGGCGAGACCCGGAGTTTTGAACGCACTCGCACTCGTACCGACACCGGCTCTTCAACCGATGGCAGTTACACGACCCGGGGCGGTGAAACCTATACCACATCGGGCAACCGGGCGCGCACCGACACCGGCTTTACGGCAAACCAGAACATCAAGGATAGCGCCGGTGCGACGGTCTTCAATCGTGATGTGACGGCCACGCGCGCCGATGGACAGGTTACCCGCTCTGTCGATGTTACCCGTGCAGAAGGGTTCCGCCCGCCGCATCGTCCCGATCGTCCGGAAGGTAACCACCAGCAGCGCCGCCGCTGGAACGCCGGCCACTAGGTTCCTCTCACACCAAACCGGCCCGGCGAGCGACCCCGAACCGGGCCGGCCTCATTGCCGACCAGGCAATGCCCTGTCGGGCGCATGCTCCGGGAAGCCGGTCATGCGCCCGATTTGGCGTTTCTGCATTGGGGCAAACCAGCTTGCGCCTGCGCTACTGCATCGTTACAGGGCCGTCGTCCGGCGCTTAGGAGTGTAGCTCAGCTGGTAGAGCATCGGTCTCCAAAACCGAGGGCCGGGGGTTCGAGCCCCTCCACTCCTGCCACCGGGCTTGCGCCCGCAGGGAATCGGCTTTAAAGGGCCGCTATCCCGACATCAGGATCGCGCTTTCCGGAATGCTCCGGGCGCGGGGCTGTGTTGGCTGAAGCA
>JANLST010000264.1:0-5475 GCA_031362505.1 Sphingomonadales bacterium | reverse complement strand
GTCTGGATCGTCCACCAGCCCCGGCGTGATCGCGTCGGCACCGATATTGGGAACGCGTATTTTTGCCCCGCCGACCAACCCTAAGTCCGCTTCACTGGCGGTCTCGGCGGCCTTGACGGGCGGTTGCAACTCGGGATTGAGCGCCCGGATCACTTCCTTTGTGGTGTGAAAGCGTTCCCCAATTCTTTCCCAGACATCCTGATATCCAAGCTTGGCCATCTTGGCCTTTTCCTCAGGCGTTTTGGGGATCTCGGTAAATCCAACGGTCGCGAAGTCTGTGGGAAGGGTAATGATGCGGGTCGGGGCAACGCGCAGCGCAGGTTGGAGTCGTGCGGCGGTTGCCTCATCGATCTTGCCGGTCAGGGGCAGGGCGGATTGCTCCTGAAACGCGACGATTGCGTTACGCGTCGACAATCCCATTTTCCCGTCGATGATGCCAGGCGAGAATCCCATGGCATCAAGCGCAACCTGCAATTGCATGAATTCGGGTGCCTTGAAATTGTCGGGCTGGCTGCCATCGACAAACGACATGCCGTCGCCAGGTGGCGATAAAGCGTTCTGGGGCAGGGTTGAGGCGACGCTCGCGTTTGGCTGCTTAATCGGCGCGGCGTCCTGGCTGTTGCAGGCGGCCACCATCGTCATGAGCGCCGGGGCGAAAAGTCGGGCGTAAGAAATTATGCTTCTGGTTTCCATGTCAGTGAACCAGCATTCGGGAATATTGTTCCCAATCCTGTCGATCAGTGAACCGTGCAGTCTAGGACGTGACCGGCTGAGAAAGGTCGCTACAAATTTCGAAGTTGTCTGTGAACGATACTTGCCCAGCTCTGAAAAGGATCGAGACCCTTCTTGTGCACGCTTGGCCTGGGCGAGCATTTTTTCGTCAGATCGAGACACTTGAGAATCCGCGACGCCTCGAGCGCATCGTAATTTTCCACCCGATAGCGCACCGCGAGCATGTAGTTCAGGCCCTTCAGCATCGAGCCCACGCTCCGAACTTCAGGTAGAATGTCATCTTAGAAAAATGCTCGCCTCGCAGCGAGATAAACAATGCCCTCCTTTCCGATTTTTTGCGTGACTAGCTTATTCAGATCGAACGCGATTATGCGAGTTGCCCGCGACGAAGCACGCGGCCGCCGCGTCGCTGTCCTGTGCGACTAGAAAATTGGATTGAGCCAATGTCGACTGTCGGGATAAGCCTCTGCATGCTTACAATGCCTGCCGCGAATGCAAACATCGCACCCAAACCGAGCGCTGTCCCCTTCCCCACGGAGAAGGAGCAGAGCCAGCAAGCATAAACATTGAAACGGCAAGCGAGACTTCCCATTTCATGGGCTTGTAACACTTCAAGTGAAACGACTTTGTCCAAAATCGTAAACGGCTCCAGTCTCCAGCCCCTGTCCGGTGGCACCCCCAAGCAGATCGTCTTTCTCCTCCACGGCTTTGGTTCCAATGGGGCTGACCTGATCTCGCTGGCACCTCACTGGCAGCAGCATTTACCAGACGCCCTGTTCCTTGCCCCAAATGCACCGCAACGCTGCTCAATGGGCTCGGGGTATCAGTGGTGGCCGCTCTCGACCTTCAGCTTCCAGGCTTTGGCGACAGGGGCCGCTTCAGCTGCGCCGGCAATCGATGCATTCATTGACAGAAAGCTCTCGCAATATGGGCTGTCAGAAGCGGAGCTGGCGATCATCGGATTTAGCCAGGGCACAATGATGGCACTCCATGTCGGATTGCGACGTACACACCGGGTGGCCGCCATTGTTGGTTATTCCGGCATGCTGACCGGTGCGCCCGAACTTTCTCATCAGGCTATAACCAAGCCTCCGGTCCTGCTCATTCACGGTTCGGCAGATCCGATTGTTCCTGTGTCAGCCTTGCATGCGGCCGAGCGAGAACTGCGGCGACTTCAAATTGACGTCACTACCCACGTTTCTCCTGGGTTGGGCCACAGTGTGGACCCTGTCGGTATTCGGCTCGGCGGCGATTTCGTGGTCAAGGCTTTGATCGGACGACACGGCTGAGAGGATTCCTGACGCGCAGTGGCTTGGCTTGGCCGCGAGCGGCCATCACTCCGTTTTCAGCACGAAATGTCTGGTTTGTCGTGAATTGTGTTGAAAAACTCCCGCGCGACTGCCTCAGGATGGATTTTAGGAAACAATGATTCAATCCGACCCTTGCTCGTGAATCTTCGTTGCGAGAGCAGATGCTCGCGCGTTCGAAAATTACTCGCCAAAACGCCACTTGGAGTTTTTCAACACAATCTTGTGGGAAGCGGGCAGTCGGCTTTCGGGGGCAAATTATAGAAGAGCGGACATTCGCCGGATGGCGATGTTTGGGTCGATATCAATCGGTCGACTTTTTGGGCGAGTAACTCAAGATCTGCGGGTTGAGGCGACAGTATGGACAGTTCCAGTTCATCCCGCTCCATTCTGCTAATTGGTCATCTCATCCGTAAACATGGATTGAATCTCTGCCCTTCCATTGGCGGAAAGTGTGACGACATGTCCCCTGTTTTTGCGAATGCGGAGAGTTCATCTGGCTCGGCGTGGAAATTCATTGCAGTTTCCCAAGGTCGTTGGCATTAATTCTCAAACAGGGAGTATTAAGTGGCGGCAGATGGGGAGTTCCATTCCGAAGTCGAAATAGCCATTGCTGTGCATCCTGACGCCGCACGAGTTTCGTTGTTTGGCGAGTTTGAGCTGATCGGGCCGGACGGTAGAAAGATTTTGCTGGCTAATAGGCGCGGTCGCGCTTTGCTCGCGCTTCTTTCCCTTGAGCCGGGCCGGCCAATGCTGCGGGAGCAAATCATAAAGCTACTCTGGCCAGGGCGTTTCGAGGCGCAGGCGCGTGCCAGCCTTCGACAATGCCTGCTCGAATTGGGAAAGATACTTGAACCATTGGGATGCCCCGTTCTCGCCATAACACGCGAACGGGTTGGGCTACTCGCCTCGACGATGCGCACCGATCTCGGCGATGTGGAGCAGGCCTTGACCAATGGGCACTACGAAGCCGCCATCCAGATGCTTTCCAGCATCGGCAGCAAGCCCCTCCTTGATCAGTTGAGTTTTGGAGACGCCTTCAGCGAATGGCTTGGCGCGCATCGCGAACATATCGCGCGGCGCATGCGAGCATTCATCATGCAAGCGCTGGCTCAACTCGAGAAAGACGGTGAGCAGAATGTGCGCTCGCGACTGATCGACGCCTGGACCGCAAGAGATCCGTCCGCGTGGCGCATCGCGGTGCCGGTTGCGGCAAGCAGCAAGACAAGGATTGGAGTTCTGCCATTTCAAGGGCCGGGCAGTCCGGAAGATGCGGACTATTTTGCCGACGGCATCGTCGATGAGTTGATTACCACGCTTGGTCAGGTGCCACAGTTGATCGTTGCCGGTCGCACATCTTCTTTCCATTTCAGAAATACCGACTTGTCGCTCACGCGCATTGCCGACGCATTACGCGTGTCGCACCTCATCGAAGGATCAATCCAGCGGCAAGGCGAACAAGTGCGCATCAACGTGCGCCTTATCGATGGCGCTACTGGTTTTGAGACTTGGGGCCATCGCTACGATGGAACGCTTGTGAATATCTTTGCACTTCAGGAATCCGTCGCTCAAGCGGTGACCGCGGCGATTGGCATTGCGCTTTGCATCGCGATGGAGCCACCGCTTGTGCGCGGAATGACGCACAGCAAAGTTGCCTATGACTTATATCTGCAGGCGCGCGCGCTGAATGCGCGCTTATTTGGAGAAGGGGCTCTCACGCGAGCAATTGAGTTCCTTGAAGAAGCGGTGTCGCTTGATGCGAACTTTGCCGAAGCATGGGTTTTGTTGGGCGATGTGCATCAACGGATGGGAGTTTACCTCGGCAGCATCAGCCAGACTGAAGCCTCAGCCAGCATGGCGGATTGCGTACGCAAAGCGATGGCGATCAATCCCAATTTGGGGATGGCCTATGGCTTGCTTGCCCTGCACCACTTCACCCAGAACAACATCGTTGGTGCCCTTGATCTGGCGTTTAAGGGGTACGAGGTCGAACCAACAAATCCGGGGGTAGCGGTCAGGTTGGGCACGCTATTGCTATTTTGTGGGCTAACACGCGAAGGCATGCGTTTTATCGATGAGGCAATTGATCAAGATCCGGTCGATGGCAGACATTATATGTGCCGCTCAGCAGGGCAACTCAACATGGGTGATATCGATGCTGCCATCTCGGATGCCCAACGATGTGTTGATCTTGGATATCCGTCGATGTGGTTGGGCGTGGCTCATGCTGCAGCAGGCAATTACAACATGGCCATCGATTGTTATCAGCAAACCCGTTTGATGATCAACAACAGTATCCCTCCACCAGCCGGGATCGCGCCCATGTCCCCCGAAATGATGGATGCTTATTGGCTTGTCGCAGCAAAGGGCGTGTGCAGTGGGCAGGCCGAGGATAGGGAAACCTATTGCCGTACGCTCGATTTTCTTCACGCAACGATGGTGGAAAAGGAACATCTGGCTATCACCTTGCCAGCCGTGTTCATGGGCTATGCTGATCTTCTGTTCAAAACACTCGGCGCGCGCATCACCCTCTCGAATCTCGCTTGCCTCATGTCTGTGTGGGCCGATGTCGATCCGATCCGCCGTATCTGGCAGCACCCCGAATTCATCCCTTTCGCCCAGCGTATTGGCATGGCTGCAGCCTGGGACAAATATGGTTGGCCGGATCTGCTTCCGCCGCCCAGCAACCGACTTGAGATCTCTCCAACCACTCCCGACTAATATAAGCTGACGCTGGATTGACGCTTTATTGACGGTAGCGCGGTTGACGGATGACGCGACATAGCTGCATCATTCGGCTCAGGGATTGCAGACAATTTCAGCGAAAGCCGGGCCAGAAACGTTGGCTCAGGAGATTTAGAAAGCATGTCTGCGCAACGGGGATGCGGATGAGCACAAACATCGATGCACAGGCGGGACGCGGGGAGTTGCCGCTGGCACGTGTCGACTGGCTGGATCGCGTCGAGCGGCTTGGCAATGCCCTGCCCGATCCGGTGATGATCTTTGTCGTTCTGACCGTCGTGCTGATGGGCATGTCGGCCATCGGTGCCGCGCTGGGCTGGAGCGCTGTCAATCCGGTCACGGGCGAATTGCTGGCGGTTAAAAGCCTGTTTGCCGAGGATATGATACGAAAACTGTTCACCGAATTTTCCAAGAATTTTGTCGCATTTCCCCCGCTTGGCGTGGTGCTCGTCCTAGTCATGGCTGCAGGCGTCGCCGATCACAGCGGATTGCTGAACACGATGACACGCGCCAGTCTGCAACGTGTGCCGCTGGTCGCACTGACGCCAACTGTCTTTCTTGTCGGAATGCTGACCACCCACGCCGTGGATGCAGGCGCTGTCGTCTATGTGCCACTGGCAGCGGTGGTTTACGCCTCGCTGGGCCGCCATCCGGTTCTGGGATTGGTGACGGCTTATGCAGGCGTCGCCACCGG
>JANLST010000256.1:0-1930 GCA_031362505.1 Sphingomonadales bacterium | reverse complement strand
GCCACCCCCTCAGGAGTCAATAAACCAAATCTAGGTGGCTGGCGATTAGTTCTTCGCCTTGTCCACCAGCTTGTTCTTGGCAATCCACGGCATCATCGCGCGCAGTTCGGCGCCGACCTTTTCGATCGGGTGGGCTGCGGCAGCCTTGCGGCTGGCCTTCAACTCGGGCTGTCCGGCGCGGTTGTCGAGGACGAAATTCTTGACGAAGCGCCCCGCCTGGATGTCTTCCAGCACGCGCTTCATCTCCGCCTTGGTCTCGCTCGTGATGATCCGCGGGCCGGTGGTGATGTCACCATATTCGGCAGTGTTGGAGATCGAGTAGCGCATGTTGGCGATGCCGCCTTCATACATCAGGTCGACGATCAGCTTCACTTCGTGGAGGCATTCGAAATAGGCCATTTCGGGCGCATATCCCGCCTCGGTCAGCGTTTCGAACCCGGCCTGGATCAAATGGGTAAGCCCACCACAGAGTACAGCCTGTTCGCCGAACAGATCGGTTTCGCATTCCTCGCGGAAATTGGTTTCGATGATGCCCGAGCGGCCGCCGCCAACGCCCGAGGCATAGGCAAGACCCACGTCGTGCGCGTTGCCGCTGGCATCCTGATGCACCGCAATCAGGCAGGGGACGCCGCCGCCGCGTTGATATTCACTGCGCACTGTATGCCCGGGGCCCTTGGGCGCGATCATGATCACGTCGAGATCGGCGCGCGGCTCGATCAGGCCGAAATGGACGTTGAGGCCGTGCGCAAAGGCAAGGCAGGCACCCGCCTTCATGTTGGCGTGGAGATCGTCGGCATAGATTGCGGCCTGATGCTCGTCGGGCGCGAGCATCATGATGATGTCGGCCCATTTTGCGGCGTCCGCATTTGAAAGCACCTTGAAGCCGGCCTCTTCGGCTTTCGCCGCGGTTGCCGAACCGGTGCGCAGGGCAACGGCCACATCCTTGACGCCTGAATCACGCAAATTCTGCGCATGGGCATGGCCCTGGCTGCCATAGCCGACAATGGCGATTTTCTTGTTCTCGATCAGCTTCAGGTCAGCGTCACGATCGTAATAGACACGCATTCTTTTTCCCCGATTGGTTTTGCAGTTGAAAATTGGATTTAGACGGCTTCCTTGCCGCGCGCCATTGCAACGACGCCCGTGCGGGCG
This sequence comes from Sphingomonadales bacterium, assembly GCA_031362505.1. GTDB lineage: Bacteria > Pseudomonadota > Alphaproteobacteria > Sphingomonadales > Sphingomonadaceae > Aquisediminimonas. The sequence continues at coordinate 778 of JANLST010000256.1, read as the reverse complement.
ACTTCGACAAGGCCGATTTCGCGCATCAGTTCGATGAAGCGATCGATCTTGGTTGAAGCGCCCGTTACTTCGAAGACGAAGCTGGCAATCGTCGTATCGACCACATTTGCGCGGAACACTTCGGCCAGCCGCAGCGCCTCGATGCGATGATCAGCCACGCCGGCAACCTTCACCAGCGCCAGTTCGCGTTCAACGTGATCGCCCAGCACGGTGAGGTCGGTAACCTTGTGGACCGGCACCATCCGGTCAAGCTGCGCTGCGACCTGCTCAATCACGGCAGGCGTGCCGCTGGTGACGATCGTGATCCGGCTGATTGAATCGTCGGCGGTGATGTCAGCCACGGTCAGGCTTTCGATATTATAGCCGCGCGCCGTGAACATGCCCGCGATCCGCGCAAGAACGCCCGGTTCGTTTGACACGGTAACGGAGAGCGTATGCCGCTCTTGCAAGCCTTCCTTGATCCGCATCAAACCAGCGCCTTGGCTTCGTCGGACATTTCGCCCGACACCTTCTCGTCGCCCAGGATCATATCGACATGGCTCGCGCCCGACGGGATCATCGGGAAGCAGTTGGCGAGTTTCGCGACCATGCAATCGACGATTACCGGCCCGTCATGGTCGAGCATCGCCTTGATCCCGGCCTCGAGATCGTCCGGATCCTCGATGCGGATGCCTTTCCAGCCATAGGCTTCGGCGAGCTTCACAAAATCGGGCAGCGAGTCCGAATAGCTTTCCGAATAGCGGCTCGAATAGGTCAGTTCCTGCCACTGGCGGACCAT
>JANLST010000210.1:0-5900 GCA_031362505.1 Sphingomonadales bacterium | reverse complement strand
GGCTGGCAATGCGTTTTTCAGGCACTCAGGATTATGTAGCTACCGATGACCTCAAGGTTGCGGTCAATGCGGCAATCAAATTGCGCCGTCCTTTGCTCGTCAAGGGTGAACCCGGCACCGGCAAGACTGTGCTTGCAGAGGAAATCGCCAAGGCGGTCAACGCCCCGCTGATTTCCTGGAACATCAAGAGCTCCACCAAGGCGCATCAAGGCCTTTACGAATATGATGCGGTTGCCCGTCTACGCGATGGCCAGTTGGGCGATGAACGCGTTCATGACATCAAGAATTATATCAAGAAGGGCAAATTGTGGGAGGCATTCACTGCGCCCGAACTGCCCGTCCTCCTGATCGACGAAATCGACAAGGCCGATATCGAGTTCCCCAACGATCTGTTGCAGGAACTCGACCGGATGAGCTTCGACGTGTATGAAACCCACGAAACGATTACCGCTGTGGAGCGCCCGATCGTGGTCATTACCTCGAACAATGAAAAGGAATTGCCCGACGCGTTCCTGCGCCGCTGCTTCTTCCATTACATCAAATTTCCTGACAGGAATACGATGCAAGCCATTATCGATGTTCACTTTCCGGGAATCCAGAAAATCCTCGTTTCGAAGGCGATGGACGTGTTCTACGAAGTCCGCGAAGTGCCGGGCCTCAAGAAAAAGCCCTCGACCAGCGAACTGCTCGACTGGCTGAAACTGCTCCTCGCGGAAGACATGCCACTGGACGTCCTCCAATCGCGTGATCCCTCCAAGGCAATCCCGCCGCTCCACGGCGCGCTACTCAAGAATGAGCAGGACGTGATGCTGTTCGAACGGCTGGCCTTCATGTCGCGACGGCAACAGGGATAATGTTCTTCAACTTCCTCGACGAACTTCGCGCGGCTGGCATTTCTGCCAGCATGAAGGAGCATCTGATCCTTCTCGAAGCGCTCGACAAGGAAGTGATCGAACGCGATCCCGAGGAATTCTATTACCTGACACGCGCCATCTTCGTGAAGGATGAAGGGTTGCTCGATCGCTTCGACCAGGTGTTCGGCAAGGTCTTCAAGGGGATCATCACCTCGTATGGCGAACAGAATGCCGATATCCCCGAGGAATGGCTGAAGGCCATTGCCGAGAAATATCTGTCGGCAGAGGAAATGGAAGCGATCAAGGCGCTCGGATCGTGGGAAGAGATCATGGAGACGCTCAAGAAGCGTCTCGAAGAACAGCAGAAGCGCCATGAGGGCGGCAGCAAATGGGTCGGGACCGGCGGCACCTCCCCCTATGGAAATTCGGGCTACAACCCCGAAGGCGTCCGCATCGGCGGGGAATCAACGCACAAGCGCGCGGTGAAGGTCTGGGACAAGCGCGAGTTCGCCAATCTCGACAACACCAAGGAACTGGGCACCCGCAACATCAAGATCGCGCTGCGCCGCCTGCGCAAGTTCGCCCGCGAAGGCGCGCTCGACGAACTCGATATCGGGGGCACGATCGACGGCACCGCCCGCAAGGGCTGGCTCGACATTCAGATGCGCGCCGAACGGCGCAACGCGGTCAAGCTCTTGCTGTTCCTCGATGTCGGTGGCTCGATGGACCCGCACATCAAGCTGTGCGAAGAATTGTTCAGCGCGGCGACGAGCGAATTCAAGAATCTCGAATTCTTCTACTTCCACAATTGCCTCTACGAAGGCGTGTGGAAGGATAATCGCCGTCGCTTTTCGGAACGCACCCCGACATGGGATGTCCTCCACAAATTCCCGCATGATTACAAGGCTGTATTCGTCGGCGATGCCGCGATGAGCCCTTATGAAATCAGCCATCCCGGCGGATCGGTCGAACATTTCAACGAAGAAGCGGGAGCCGTCTGGATGCAGCGGATGACGACCACCTATCCCGCAGCCGTCTGGCTCAACCCGACGCCCGAACAGCATTGGAGCTATTCGCAGTCAACCAAACTCGTCAAGGAATTGATGAACGACCGCATGTATCCACTGACACTCGCCGGCCTCGATGATGCGATGCGGACGCTGACCCGGAAGCACTGATGCGGGTTCGACGTGCGGCGGTTGTGGATATCCCTGCGATAATCGAAGTCGAGCTTTCAGCGAGTACGCTTTTCATTAACACCCATATGGACTGGGCCGTTGGCGAGGTTTCAACTCCCGAAGACTTGGCCGCACCCATCGAGCAGGGTCATGTCTGGGTTGCCGAGCACGATCACGGAATTGCCGGATATCTGTGCGGGGAGCCGCTGGGCACCCACTTCTACATCGAGGAAGTCTCGGTCGCGGCGGCCTATCAGCGGCGAGGGTTCGGCCGGTTGCTGATTGACGCCGTGGCGGACGAAGCGCGACGCCTAGGATTCAGCGCCCTGTCACTCACCACCGACAGGACCCTGCCCTGGAACGCGCCCTATTACGAACGGCTCGGCTTTCGCACCCTGACGTCGGAGCAGACCCCGTCCCCCCTCGCCGTCGAACTCGCCGCCAAGCCCAACGCCCATTTGCGCTGCGCCATGCTGCGCGATTTATAGGCGACAACGACGACCGGTCACTATTGCAGTGCAAATCGTTGATCCACGTGGCTCATCCGACTGATACCCACCTTGGGGCTGTTGCACCTGTCACCTTAGTTCCGGGACAGGGCCGTCGAAGGCCTGACAATCGTCCGCTTTTGGGTGGAAAGCGGACATTTGACGGCAGCATCCGGAGCGGCGATAATGGCATCGCCAACCATAGCTGCGCAAAAATGCCAGGAAGCATGACATCCTGCTTTGCTTTTCCCTCACGGCTGAATCTCACTATCTTGCAGATGGATACGCCGCGGCCCGCCATATCGGTTCAAGATTGCGCGAATTTCTGGGCGACTTGAAACCTCAACGAACTTCTCGCTGACCGGATCTTTCGGTTCGCTTTCTGGAGGTGGATCAAACTCTACCATTGCGAGCAACGCTTGCGCCCGTGTTTCAGGGGAATTGAGCCACCGCGCAGCAGTCGACGTCGCGTCATCCATCCGGTTCATGCAAAGTTGCAGCGCAATCAACATCGCGAGATTGTCATTGCTGTTGTCAATCGCATAGGCCAAATCCTGTTCGGCTTCCTTCGACTTGTTCATATGGAACAGTGAACAGCCCCGAGCAAAATGCGTCAGCATCTTGCCATACGGGCTCACGGCCGCACCCAACCGATCGGCTGTATCGGTCGACTTCAGCACTTCGTCGTAGCGCTGAAACTTCAGCTGGAGAAATGCGAGGTTGATCAATTGGCTTACATTTGGGGAACCGTTTTCCTGTTCGCTCGCTCCCGCCTTGTATGCCCCAACGGCCTCGTCAAAGCGGCCCAACTTGCCGTACGTTTTGCCTAGGTCATTCCAAAACCAACGCCGCACTTCGTCTAGATCGCGAAACTTTTCAGATTGGTTGATGCGCGACGTCAAAGGCAGCAAGACTGCAAGAGCTTCCTGGGGTCGTCCAATCATGCGCAGAAGACGAGCAACCCGCACGTTGCCCGATAACCATTCCGGGTACAGCTTGTTCAAAGTTGTAACGCGATCGAGCTCCTTCTCGGCTGCCGCGCGAAAGTCGATCGCCGGCAACACCTTTTGTAACGTTGGATCGAGACTCGCCGCGACAAGATATTCCGGATCTTGTAGCTCTATCAACGCCGCCTTTGCACCTTCAGTATCGTTTTTGGACGACAGTAGCCTGGCAAGTTCTTTCCTGTAGAAATCCCTCGCGAAGAATGGATCAGGAGGGGTAAAAGTCGGTGCCAAAAGGATGCCAACGAGCCTGAGTTGGAATTGCTCATTGTTCTGATGTTCGAGGCCTTCATACAATATTCGCAGCGTTCTTGGCGCGATCGCGCTAAGGATCTTCGGATTGTACTTGCCTAATTGATCGACCGTTTCAACAGCCTCGGAAAATTGCTTTTGATCGACTTCAAACGCGAGCCGAATTTCCCATGCGAGTTGGGTGCTTTCCGGAAGGCCAGTTGCTAGACGGGCGTATGAATTTGCCTTGGCATAGTCGCGCGATCTTAATCCGCACTTGATACCCTCGCTGAGCGCCAATTGTACGCGCTTGGTGTCAAGTGCCGTAAGCTTCGTATCTGATGCCAAAGTGTCGACTGCATCAAGAGTTGCTTGGCAATCGCCGTTAGCAAAAGCTTGATCAACAAGCTCTAGTTTGCTTGTTGATCCATCAACAGATTGGGCCGATGCGTGCCCAGAGACGCAGGCTAATAGCAAGAGTCCAAGTGTGCCACAGCGTAACATTTCGTCCCCTAGTCAAACTATCGGTCATGCGAGGGATTGTGCCCCGTCGTCCTAATTTCTGCAATGGGCCGAAATAAGTGGATCCGCTAATGGCGGCTTTTGGGTGGAAAGCGGACGTTACTTAACTTCAATGCATTGGCGTATATGTAGATTACAAACAATGCTAATTTTGGTTCGTGATCACTGTAACTGCGTTAATGATCAACAGTGCACCCCAAAGAAAGAGAATACCCATATTAAACCAGTAATCGAAAGGATAGCGGGAGCGGGTGAAAGTTCCGACTCGGCCTTGCACCCTTTGCTCTCGCCAGCCTCGGGCCAGCAAGAAAAAGAAAAATATCGAGCCCGCTAGGCTACCGACAATCACCAAGCTGTCAATCAACGCGCCTTCTCCGGCCTCTGCTTCGCGATCTTCTTCAACGGCTCCTTGAAGCGTTCGGGATCGTCGTCGGTTTCAAGCTCACGAAAATTCATTGTTGAATAGTGCGTTGCGTCTCGTTTGCTGTCAAACTCCTTAGCGCAGCCAATGTCCGCAATGGGGTCGCAAACGGACATTGCATCAATCGCGTCACAACCACCCAATCTCCTATTTTAGACCCTCTTTGTTCTTTTTATCTTGCGTAATAGGATTTATCCTGCCAGCTGGTCTGGGTCACCCGGTCGGCGTTTCCAGGTCGCAGGGTTGGGGGGCGGGACGGCTGGATAGGGTTCCTGGATCCCGTCCAGCAACACGCGGTGCGAAAGCGGCTGGCGTCTGTCGCTTCCTTCAGGATGCGATCTTTGCGCCTTGCTATCGTGCGAACGGGTCCGGGTCGGACGGAAGTCACCTATTCCGTCTTCACCGTGCAGGGGCTTTCGGGCCTTTCCCTTGCAGGACGACGCCGGACATCAAGGCGGTGCAGGAGACGGGGGTGCCGGTTACGCACTCCTGCATCTTTGACCAGCCTATGCAAAACACGCCGGACGCCCCCGCGTCCGCACCGCGCATCCCGCCCCCCTTCCCCAAAGGGCGCTTTGGCGTGCCTGGAGAAAACGCATCGAAATGATTGGCCAGCGCGTTGCAAAATTGTCCGAATCAACTTTTGCAACGCCCAACAAGTTCAAGATAAACAGTCTCAATATTCGCATGGACCTTTTCTGGGTCAAAGCGGTCTTCAGCGCTGCGCGCAAGTGCAGCCTCACCCTTTTTGGCCCGCAGACCATCGTCACCCAGAAGTTTGATGACCGCATCTGCGAGCGCATCGACATCGCCGACCGGGCAAAGGGCACCAACAGTATCATCCACAAGCTCCGAGACTCCCCCGCAATCGGTTGCCACGACGGGGCGTGCCGCACGAAATGCCTCGACGATTGAAATAGGCAGGGCTTCCCAGCGCGACGTCAGGAGCATCATATCCGCCGCCGCCAGATGCAAAGGCACGGTTTCGACTGATCCGACGAAACGAATATTTCCTCCCACGCCCGCCGAATCAGCCCATTGCTCGACTACTGGAGCCAATGGTCCATTGCCCGCTATCACGAACAGCACATCAGGATGAAGGGCGACCACGCGCCTCACCACCTCAATCATGATGTCTATGCCCTTTTGATAATGCAGTCGCGAAAGGCTGAGGATCAACTTGCGATGCTGATCTCCCAGAT
>JANLST010000171.1:0-1533 GCA_031362505.1 Sphingomonadales bacterium | reverse complement strand
CGGGATCGGGGCCGATCCAGACGATCTTGTGCTTTTCGACGATTTCGGCGAACCGCGCACTTTCGCTGAGGAAGCCATAGCCGGGGTGGATGGCATCGGCATTGCTGATTTCTGCTGCCGAAATAATCGCCGGAACGTTGAGATAGCTGTCCTTGGCCGATGGCGGGCCGATGCAGATCGCTTCATCGGCGAGCCGGACGTGCATGGCGTCGACGTCGGCTGTCGAATGGACCGCCACGGTCCGGATTCCCATTTCGTGCGCCGCGCGGTGAATGCGAAGGGCAATTTCACCGCGATTGGCGATGAGCAGCTTTTCGATGGTCATTATTCGATGACGACCAGTGGTTGATCGAATTCGACGGGCTGCCCGCTTCCGACCAGGATCTGCGTGACCTTGCCTGCGCGGGGCGCAACGATCGGGTTCATCACCTTCATGGCCTCGATGATCAGGATTGTGTCACCCTCCTTGATGGCGCCGCCAATCGTGACGAACGGGGGAGCATCCGGATCCGGGGTCAGATAGGCGGTGCCAACCATCGGTGATTTTACGGTGCCTGGGTGATCGCCTATTGGCGCCGTCGGAGCCACAGCGGGCGCCGCTGCGACAACCGAGGCTGCTGCTGGTGCAACAGCTGCGGTGCCTGTCATGTTCCGGACGACGCGGATCTTGCGTCCGCTATCCTCGACTTCGATTTCGGACAGTTTTGTTTCGTCGAGCAGTTCGGCAAGCTGGCGTACCAGCTTCAGATCAACCTGCATGACGCCTGATTTATCGGTCATTGAACCCCCAAATGAATATAATGGTTTGCATTGTCAGAGCTTCGCCGCTGCGTCCAGCGCCAGCGCATAGGATTTGGCTCCGAACCCGGCAAAACTCGCTCCGGCCGCCATGCCTACATAGCTGATGTGCCTGAATGGCTCGCGCTTCATAGGGTCGGACAAATGGACTTCGATTACTGGAACCCCGATGGACTTGATCGCGTCATGAATCGCGATGGAGGTGTGCGTATATCCGCCGGCGTTCAGCAATATGGCCTTTGCCTGTCTCGAATTGGCTTCGTGCATCCAGTCAATCAGATGGCCCTCGTGATTCGACTGTCGCATATCGATCGCAAGCCCAAGCCCCCTTGCCTGATCCTCGAGTTGCCCTGCAATATCATCGAGCGTTTCTGTTCCATAAATTTCGGGTTCGCGCGTCCCGAGAAGGTTCAGGTTCGGACCGTTGAGAACATAGATCACAGGCAAGTCTGGCATTATGCTGCGGTTCCAGTTGCGGGGCGTTGGCTGCCCCCTATATGGGCTGCAATCGAAAAGGCCAAGAACGAGTCCCCTGCGCATGCTTTCCATTACCCTGAACGGCGACCTCCGCACTGTCCGGCCTGGCAGCTCAATTGCCGATCTGGCGGCTGAAATCGGACTTGATCCGAAAAAGGTCGCGGTCGAACGCAATCTCGAAATTGTGCCGCGGTCGACGCTGGCCGATGTGTTGATTGGCGAGGGTGACCAGATCGAGATCGTGCATTTCGTCGGCGG
>JANLST010000117.1:0-2670 GCA_031362505.1 Sphingomonadales bacterium | reverse complement strand
GCCGACCCGGCTTGGAACAAGCCAACCGATCCGGCGCTGGAAGCCCGCTTCCAGAGGGTGAAGGCCAAACTTCAGGGCTTTGTTTCTGATCCCGCCGATACGCTTCGCGATTTTCCCGAAAGCAACGGGTCAATCCCCGCGCACTATGCAAGGGCCTATGCGTGGCATCGTTCGGCCTATCCCGACAAAGCCATGGAAGAGGCCAACGCCTTGTTGAAGGCTGTACCCGGCGATCCCTATTTTCTTGAACTCAAGGGCCAAATCCTGCTTGAATCAGGCAAGCCGGCAGAAGCGCTTCCTCTGTTACGTGAAGCTGTAGCCAAGACTAATGCACAACCGCTGATCGCATCCCTGTTCGGTCATGCGCTGATTGCGACCGAAGACCAGGCCAATTTTTTAGAGGCTGAAAAAGTACTCAAGGCCTCTGTTACCAAGGACAATGAGAATCCGTTTGCCTGGTATCAGCTGGGTGTCGTTTACGATCGTGAGGGGGACTCCGCGCGTGCTGCGATGGCGACAGCCGAGCGATACCATCTCGAAGGGCGGCCCCGGCTCGCCTTGGTCAATGCCGAAATGGCTGTGCGCGGATTGCCGCAGGGCACGCCCGACTGGATTCGTGCGCAAGACATTGCCATCGTGTCGCGCGCTGCTGCTGAAAATGAAAAGCGAAAACGCCGGTGAACGAAGGGGCCAAGACCATCATGACTGTTATCCTTGCGACCCTGTTGGGAGCAGGCGGCGCAGTGCTTGCTGTAACTGCAACGGACAAGCCTCAGCCAGTCAATGCCGCCGACAAAGCGGCCATTGAACAAATTGTTCGGGAATACATCCTGACACATCCTGAAATACTTCCCGAGGCCATGAACAACCTTGAGGCGCGCGAGAGCAAGAAGGTCGTTGATGAAAACCGTGCGCGCATAGAAAAGCCATTCGCCGGAGCCTGGGAAGGGGCGACTGATGCGGATGTAACGCTTGTCGAGTTTTTCGACTATGCCTGCAGCTATTGCCGCGCCAGCCTGCCAGACATTGACCGGCTCCTGAGTGAGGACAAGAAGCTCAAGATTGTCTACCGCGAACTGCCGATCCTCGGCCCGCAAAGCCTTGATGCTGCACTGGCAAGCCTCGCCGTGGCAAAGCAGGGCAATTACGGCACGTTTCACCGGGCGCTTTACAAGGCCGGGCGACTGACGCCCCAGATCATTTCCGACGTGATGAAAAATGCGGGCGCTGATTTAAGTCTTGCGAGGGATGCAGAAACGTCGGCAGCCGTGAAAGACGAGATTGCCACAAATATCGAGCTTCAACGCGCACTCCAGTTAACCGGGACGCCAAGCTGGGTGGTTGGGGATACCGTCCTCAACGGGGCCGTGGGTTACGATGAACTCAAAAAGGCAATCGCCGCCGCGCGTACGAAGCGCTGACGCATCTGCACAAAGTCGAGCGGGAAAAGGAATTTATCCGAAACGTAAAAACATCCATCTTGCCCACTATACGTGGCGAAATACGTGCCGCCGCGCTTGCGGGGATTGTTGACATCGCACTCTTTGTTTGAGCGAAAATCCGATAGGGAATCCTGTTATTCGGTTCAGCCAGGATCGCGGGTCGTCAGCATCTTTTCGAGTTGGGTGCGCAATTCTGCTCTGAGCGGCCGGGCGCTATTGTCCGTCCGGCACACGACGACCGTATCGCAAGTCGCAATGCATTCACCTTTCTGGAACATGGCTTGCTCGATTGTCCAGCTTGAAGTGCCAATACGCCCGGTACCGGAACACACCGTCACATCCTCGGGATAGCTTCCTTCGCGCAGATAGGTGATTGCAACCGAAGCGACCATTGTCCGCTCGTTCGCAGGCCGCTCTTCCATCGGGCGCACGCCGCGGTTCAGGCGGACGCGACCATGCTCGAAAAGCGATGCAAAAGCCACGTTGTTCAAATGCCCGTTGGGATCTAGATCCTGAAAACGAGTCTGGACGTCCAGCACAATGGGGTAGCTGGCGGGGTTCAGCCGCCAGCCTTCCGGTTTCGCCATCGTCTCAGCGCGGTGCCATTCGGATTGCGCCGTCAAGGCGAACATCCTCGCCATTGAAATAGCTGTTTTCAATCATGGTGAGCGCAAGATTTGCATATTCGTCAGGCTTGCCAAGACGCTTGGGGAAGGGGACGGAGGCAGCCAGTGCGTCTTTCACATTCTGTGGCGCGCCCAGCATAAGCGGGGTTTCGAAAATGCCCGGCAGGATTGTGTTGATGCGGATGCCTTCGCTCATCAAGTCTCGCGCGATAGGAAGAGTCATGCCGATCACGCCGGCCTTTGAGGCGGAATAGGCAACTTGGCCCATTTGGCCGTCTTCGCCGGCAACCGAAGCGGTATTTACAATCGCGCCGCGTTCGCCGTCTTCATTCTGCGGATCAAGCGTCATCATTCCCGCCGCCGATTTCGCGACGCAACGGAAGGTTCCGACAAGGTTGATCTGGATCAGCCAGTTGAACGCGTCGAGCGGGTAGTGCTTGATCGAACCGTCCGTCTTGGATCGGCTTGCGGTCTTCATCGCGCTGCCTGTGCCCGCGCAATTCACGAGGATTCGTTCCTGGCCGATGGCCGCGCGAGCTTTGGCGAACCCGGCGTCGACGCTTTCGTCGCTGGTTACGTTGACTTCGCAGAACACGCCACCG
>JANLST010000361.1:0-3353 GCA_031362505.1 Sphingomonadales bacterium | reverse complement strand
AGGAGGAAAGCCTCGAAGCAATAGGTGAGGCTATCGCCAAAAATGGCAGGGTGATCGTAACCGGATGCATGGGGAACGAGGCCGATGTCATCCGGGCGCGCTTCCCAGAGGTGCTCGCCATCAGTGGCCCTCATCAATATGAGGCGGTCGTGGCGGCGGTGCACGAGGCAGCACCGCCGGTGCCGAACGCCTTCGTCGATCTGGTGCCCGAGGCCGGATTGAAGCTGACGCCGCGCCACTACAGCTACCTGAAAATTTCAGAGGGCTGCAACCATCGTTGCGCGTTCTGTATCATTCCAAGCATCCGCGGTGATCTCGTCTCGCGCCGCCCCGATGCGATCCTGCGCGAAGCCGAAAAACTGGTGGCTGCCGGGACGAAGGAGCTACTCGTTATCTCTCAGGACACGTCAGCCTATGGCGTGGATATCCGCCACCAGCCGCGCGACTGGAAAGGCCGCGAGGTGCGCGCGCATATGACCGATCTCGCCCAGGAATTGGGCAGGCTCGGTGCATGGGTGCGACTTCACTACGTTTACCCTTACCCGCATGTCGATCAGGTCATTCCGCTGATGGCAGAAGGGCTTGTCCTTCCCTATCTCGACATTCCCTTCCAGCATGCGGCGCCGTCGGTACTCAAGGCCATGAAGCGCCCGGCGAACGAGGCAAAGGTTCTGGAGCGCGTAAAACGCTGGCGCGACATCTGCCCGGATATTGCGATCCGTTCGACCTTTGTGGTGGGATTCCCGGGTGAGACGGAAGAGGATTTCCAGTACCTGCTCGATTGGCTCGATGAGGCGCAACTTGATCGGGTGGGTGCCTTCCGTTTTGAACCCGTCGAAGGCGCACCAGCCAATGCGCTTCCCAACCCGGTTCCCGAAGCCGTCAAGGAAGAACGTTATGCCCGGATTATGGAAAAGACGGCGGCGATATCCGCCGCAAAACTGTCCGCAAAAATTGGCCGTACGCTCGACGTGATCATTGACGAGATCGATGATGAAGGCGGCGCAACGGGGCGCTCACGTGCTGATGCGCCAGAAATCGACGGTTCGGTCTTTCTTCGGTCCGCCTTTGGCGTTTCACAGGGAGAAATCGTTCAGGTGCTGATCGAAGATTCTGATGAGCATGACCTTTTCGGAATAGTCTGCTAATCGCTATTGCACGTATCCAAATCTTTCGACCCAAGGTCTCAGAATAGGCAGAATCGGAGCCATTTGCGCTTCAAATCGCCTCCATTGATCTGATCCATCATAGAGCCCTCGCCGAACCTGCGCTGCGCTAGCCGTCGTTACCTCCCGTAGGTGCAGCTTTTCGTGAAATTTGCGGAGCTCTTGTGTCCATGGAATGTCCAGAAAAGAACATAGGGATTTTGTTATTCCGTCAAAATCCGAAACCAAGGCTTCGTATCGCAATTCAAATGTATTTAACGACATTTTTGTAAAGCACGTCTGCATAAGCGTCATGAGGGCATCATAGTGCCTAGCCGCGCCTTCGAGAGTTGTGAATTCATAAGCTGCGGCGCTTGGCGCAAAGTTTTGGCGAAAACAACTCCAGACAACATCTCGAGGATCGCGGCGCACAACAATGACCCGTGAGCTTGGGAACAGTTTTGCGATGAGCGGGAGCTTGATCCCTTTCAGCGGATCCATATCGACGAAAAGCCTGGTGCTTGAATCAACCCCCAAACGCTTTGCTCGATCCCAATAAGAGTTCCGGAACGGCAGAGTTCCCTTGCCATTCAAGTGCATGAGGTCCTCAATGCCATTCCCTGACAGGAGAAACGCAATATCCGCTTCACGTAACGTCGTTTGCTCTTCCGAAGTCACGACATTCTGCGCTGTACCCAGAATGGACTCAACCAAAGTGGTTCCTGATCGTGGATAGCCCAAAAGAAAGGCATGGATACGCGGTTCGTTTACTTGAAGTGATGAAGGCGTCGTCAGCCAATCCTCTGCCTTGGAACCCTCTATCGCTTTGGTTATCGATTCAATAAAGGCACGCTGGGATAACGGCTCGGGATCGGATGCTTCAGATGGTCGCCGTATATCCGCAAATAGCAAATTGGCTGAGGCGTAGCTAGCGAAGGCCAATTCCGGTTCTTGTTGACGATCATACGCGTCTCCTAGAAGGCCGAAGGCAACGATCCGCTCGGCAGCCGGAACAAATTCCAAGTCGATAAGTCGAGTGAGATTCCGGATCGCGTCTTCAATATGACCTTCCTCAATATCACAACGTGCGATGGCAATTGTCGCAACACAGTTAGTTGGTTCGCGATCCAACACAATGCGTGCGAGTTCACGCGCCCGAATTGATTCTCCCTGTCGCGCCAGAATAGAAGCCAATCCGGCGATTGGGGGCACCATATCTGGATCGAGAAGACTAGCCTTTCGGTAGCTCCTCGCTGCACGGTCGAGTAATCCAATGTCTTCAAACGCATAAGCGCGCTCAAGCCACGCACTTGGATTTTCAGGCATTGCGTTGATAGCGAAGTCGAAAGCTAAAAGCGCTTCATCTATTCTCCCTTCCTTTCGCAGAAGACTGCCAAGTCCGATTTTAATGAAGGGATCGTTTGGTGAAATTTGCAGCGCCAATTCAAGATGTTCACGGGCGACGCCGAACTGTCCCCGCTCGGCAAGCTCCCAAGCCACAAGATTGTAGACGAGAGGATTCCGATGCCCGGCAGCCAACGCTGATTCCGCAATCCGCGCGGCTTTCGTAATATTGCCCGCGGCAAGCGCAACTTCGATTTCCTGTTCAAAGTGCGACACCATGGAATCAGAAAAGCGTCGTCAGGCGATGGAAAACGGCGCCAACAATTGCCGATGCCGGATTGGTGATAATCAAGGTCGTCACGAAATTGCTGGCCGCGCCTCAGCGAACCTCTGATGGTCTCCGAGCGGTCCCTGCACCGATGATGCTTCCGGTGATTGTATGAGTTGACGGGCATTGTCAGTGATCATGCTGGTGCATTAGCGCAGTCACAGTTATCATTCAAACGGCTCGACGTGGAGTGATCAGATTGGCATTGGATATTCATGACTGACTTTGCAGCCTTACTTCAACCCGATCAGGGGCAACCCGCACGCACAATCGAATTCGTCTCCAAGTCGGGCTTTGCGGATTGGCTGGCAACTCAGCCTGAGCGGGTCCGTACTGCAGCCTCTGCAGCACGTTATGAAGGCAAGCCGGGCGAATTGCTGATTGCACCTGGCGATGTCAGCGGCGATTGGTCGGTCGTTTTGGGCGCAGCAGAACATGACAGCGTCTGGACCCTTGCCGGAGCGGCGTCGCGCTTGCCGGAAGGGAGTTATCGTTTGGGGGAGGGAAATCCAGGCGGCATGGCGTTGGGCTGGTTG
>JANLST010000084.1:0-9449 GCA_031362505.1 Sphingomonadales bacterium | reverse complement strand
AGCTTATGTGGCAGATCAAGAAGCCAGGCGCCAACGACGCTATCCTTGCCGATACCAACGGGCGGTTGGTCACGCTTGGAGGACCAGCAGACCAAAATGCCAATGACAACGTCACTATGGCGCTCAAGGTCGAAATTCACAGGCAGCTGCTTGACCTGATCAACCTGTCCGCGCTTGAGGGCATGTCGCGCCAGCAGGTCGAGGAAGAGGTTGGCGAGATTGTTCAGGAGCAACTCGCCCTCCAGAAGCATGCGCTCAACCTCGAAGAGCGCCGCCAGCTTGTTTCGGACGTTCTGGACGAATTGTTGGGATTGGGTCCGCTTGAACCGCTCCTCAAGGATACCTCCATAACCGACATTCTGGTCAACGGCCATGATCAGGTTTTTGTCGAACGCAAGGGCAAACTTGAGGAGACGACCGTCTGCTTCAAGGATGAAAAACATCTCCTGCGCATCATCCAGAAGATCGTCGCTGCAGTCGGGCGCCGGATCGATGAATCTTCACCCTTTGTCGATGCGCGGCTCGCTGACGGCTCGCGCGTCAACGCAGTCGTGCCCCCTCTGGCCGTTGATGGTTCTTCGCTCTCAATTCGCAAGTTCGCCAAGATCCCGATTAACATGGCAACGCTGATCGAATATGGAAGCATCCCGGAATCGGTTGCAGAAATTCTCCGCGCCATCGTTATGGCGCGACGGAATGTCCTTATCTCGGGCGGCACCGGCTCGGGCAAGACCACTCTGCTCAACGCAATGTCCGCCTATGTTGACGAGGCCGAGCGCGTCGTCACGATCGAGGATTCGGCCGAGCTGCAACTCCAGCAACGTCATGTCGTCCGGCTGGAAACGCGCCCGCCGAATATTGAGGGCCGGGGCGAAATCACCCAGCGTGATCTTGTCAAGAATGCACTCCGTATGCGGCCAGACCGCATCATCGTTGGCGAAGTACGCGCTGGCGAAGCGTTCGACATGCTGCAGGCGATGAACACCGGCCATGACGGATCGATGACAACGATCCACGCCAACACCGCCCGTGACGCCCTTTCGCGCGTTGAACAGATGATCGGCATGAGTGGCGTCGAAATTTCACCGCGTTCGGCCCGCGGGCAGATCGCTTCTGCGCTCAACGTCGTCATCCAGATTGGCCGCCAGGCCGATGGGCGCCGTCGCCTGCTGAGCGTGAGCGAGATTACCGGCATGGAAGGTGAAGTCGTCACCATGCAGGACATTTTCCGCTTCAAGTTCGCCGGTCGCGATGAAGAGGGCAATGTGCTGGGCCATTTCGAGGCGACAGGTATCAGGCCGAAATTCATGAGCGACCTTGCCGATCACGGGATCCAGCTTTCGCCCGAGCTGTTCCGCCCTGATACAAGGCTCACCTAGATGTCCCCGCAGGTTATCCGCATCTTCCTCCTCATCCTGATCTTTGGATCGGTGATGCTGACGATCGAGGGCATTGCTGGCTGGTTGCGAGCCAACCGGGGCTCGGGGCGGGCGATTAACAAGCGGTTGAAAATGATCCAGTCCGGCTTTGATCGATCCACAATCATGTCGCGATTGCGTCGCGATGATCGGAGCGATGCAAATCTTCCCGAGCCCATTGCCGGACTGTGGCGCGCAATGGGACGCGTCCTTCATGGAGCAGGGCTGGCGACTTCGCCTGGCCTGACTCTCCTGATGATGGCAAGTGCGTTCATGCTGCTCGTTATCGGGCTTGCGGCCTTTGCCTTTTTGGACGGACTGGGGCTGAGCCCTGGAAAATTGCTGATGATCCTCGTTTTTTCAGCATCGACAGCATTCGGGATTCCGTTCCTGATTTTGTCACGCATGGCAGATAATCGCCGCAACAAGGTCGAGGCCCAGTTCCCGGTTGCACTTGATGTGTTCGTGCGCGGTTTACGTGCCGGGCATCCGGTGGCATCCGCGCTTGATTTGCTGACCAAGGAAATGACCGACCCGATCGGAAGCGAGTTCGGCATCGTTACCGATGAGATCGCCTATGGCGCGGACATGCGAGACTCTCTTCAGGCCATGGCTGATCGTTGGGGCTTGCAAGACATGCAGATGTTCGTGGTCTGCCTTGCTGTTCAGAACGAAACGGGAGGCAATCTGGCGGAAATTCTTGAAAACCTGACCGGCGTTATCCGTGAGCGCGCAAGCATGTACATGAAGGTGCGCGCCTTGAGTTCCGAAGGGCGGATGACCGCGCTCATCCTGACCGCACTTCCCATACTTGCCTTTGTCGCACTGTTCGTTGTGAATCCCTCGTTCTATCTCGATGTTTCCAACGATCCAGCATTCATGCCAGGCTTTCTTGCTCTCATCATTCTCTATTTCATCGGCTTCTTTTCAATCCGCCGCATGATCAATCTCGAGGTTTGACAATGCAGTGGCTGATCAGTCAAAATTGGGGTAGAATGGCCGTTCTTGGTGCGATCTTTGCGCTCGTCGTCATTGGTGTGCTTGTTGTTAATGCCATCATTACAAGTCGCCAGGTCGTTCGCGAACGCATCGACTCGGGGGCGAGAATTCTGACCGAAGGCGCTGCGATATCGCTGCGCGCTGATGCAACGCGAAATGCATGGACACGATTGATTGACGCGATTGAAAGGCGGGGCCTTTCGCTATCGGATACCAATGCGGAAGGGCTGAGACTGCGCCTGATTGCAGCAGGCTATAGCTCTTCCTATGCGCCCCGCTGGTTCACGCTTATCCGCCTGGCGATGACTCTCGGCTTGCCGCTGATTTTCATTTCGACGAGCTTGGCTTCGGTCGAACCGCCATCGCTCATCAAACTCTATTTGACTGGTGCGATTTCTGCTGTTGTCGGGCTCTATTTGCCTAACCTCTGGATTACGGCGCGCACGGATCGTCGCCAGCAACAAATAGTCAACGGGTTTCCCGATGCGCTCGATCTGATGCTGGTCTGCGTGGAAGCGGGACTTGGGATTGAGGCAGCCTTTGATCGGGTTGGCCGCGAAATGACCCTTTCACATACTCTGGTTTCGGAAATGCTGGGCAATGTGGTTCTCGAACTGCGCGCGGGGCGAAGCCGCGAGGAATCGCTGCGACGTATGGCGGATCGTATCCAGGTTGACGAGATCCGATCCTTTTCGACGCTATTGATCCAATCCGACAAGCTGGGGTCCAGCATCGGTACGACATTGCGGATCTACGCTTCTGAAATGCGTGAAAAGCGACGGATGCGAGCCGAGGAAAAGGCGCATCGGCTCCCCGTGCTGCTTTCGATCCCTCTGGTTGCCTGCATGCTGCCAGTCATGATCGGTGTGCTTATGCTGCCGGCAGGCATTCGCGTCATTCGGCAGATACTTCCGGTTCTAGCAGGAGGATAAGGTGATGATGGCACGCAACATGTTTGTGATTTCATTCCTGGCGGTTGGTGCATGGGGATGCTCTGCCCGTATTGGACCCGACGTGCGTCAAGTGTCCACCGTGGTACTGCCGGATCCCTCGGTATCATCGATGTCGCAGGGGCGTGTGCTGTTCGGGCGGGGCGAATATGCCTTGGCGATCGAGGAATTCCGAAAGGCAATTCGCGAAACTCCGGACTCTCCGGAGGGTTATAACGCGCTGGCCTCATCCTATGACATGATCGGCCGGTTCGATCTTGCGAGCCGCAACTATGAACTCGCACTTGCACGGGCGCCCGACGAGGGGCGCATCTATCGTAACATGGCACGATCACTCAAGATGCAGGGCCGGGTCGGTGAAGCCGAAGCGCTTCTCGCTGAATGGGATGCGGTCAAGAACAGGGCGCCGGCGGCCGAACAGTCGGCAAGCGCGGTCGCAGTGACTCCCGCTGTTGCAGTAACTGCACAGGCCGTACCCCTTGCTCAAACCGCTGCGCCAACTCCGGAACCACTCGTTGTGGCGGCACAGGTCGCGCCAGTAGCGCAAGCGCCAGATATCGCATCTCAAGCGCCAAGTATCGCAACACAGGTTCTCAGAACCGGCCAGCGGATCGTTGTTGCCCTGGATCCACCTAAGAGAGATCCCGTCGTCGAGACACCAAGTCAAACGAACAAACCAGTGCCGCCCGCTCCTGCTGCAGTTGCGATACGTTCGGTCGTCATAAAGCTCGATGCGCCCACTCCCGTGCGCACCGCAGCCATTTCTGCGATCCGCATCATGAATGCTGGCGCGCGAAAAGGGGCCGCCCAGAGAATGCAGACCCTGCTCGCACGCAGCGGCACCCCATCCCGGATTGCTGACGCCGATCGCAGGCTGGCCCAATCGTGGATCGTATACCCCAATTATGCGAGAGCCGATGCCATGGCCCTGAAGCGCAGGCTGCCGATCGCGGTGCGCACGGTAGCAGACAATCGCGTACGGCGGGTAACGCTGCTGCTTGGCCAGGATGCAGCTTCGTTTCGGGCAAAAATTGGCAGGAGCGCAAGACGTACGTGATTGCGGCTGTACTGGCAGTCTTGGCGGCGGCTCCAGTAGCTGTTCGTACTGATGACCCGGTATATCTCGATCAGATCGGTCGGGCGATTGAGCATGGCCGCCTGATACAGGCGCATGAAATGATGGGCATGAGGGGACGTTCCCCAGAGCTGCTCCGCTCTCCGGCCTATCTGCGGATTCTAGGGCAATTGGCGTTGGCTGAAGACAATAATGGCGATGCATTTCTGCACTACAGGATGGCCCGCGACGCAGACCCAACAGATTGCCTTGCTTGGGAAGGCATGGGGCTGGCGGCACTCCGACTGGGAAGAAACAATGCAGCACTGACAGCACTGGAAGAAGCCACACGCTTGTGCACGGATAGTTGGCAATCCTTCAACGCATTGGGCGTACTGGCGGATCGTTCAGGCAATTGGGCCGCTGGAAAGGATGCGTATGCCAAGGCGCTGGGGATTGCACCCGACCAGCCCGCAGTCCTTAACAATGTCGGATTCTCTTACCTCCTCCAGCGCCGTTTTGACGAAGCGGAAGCTGTCCTCTCAAAAGCAAAAATGATTGCACCGCGTGACGAGCGTATTGCCAACAACCTCGACCTTGCTGTGGCGGGGCAGGGCAAGTCCATTACCGCCGCAAGCGACACGCAGGCCTATCGTTTGAACAATGCCGGATACATGGCCTATCTCGGCGGAAACATCGATGCGGCACGAACCTATTTCACAGAAGCCATGAAACTGAGCCCGTCCTATTTTACACGAGCTTCAGCCAATCTTGAAATGATCGAGCACAACCCCAAGCCATGACGCTGCCCTATTTCAGCTATGGCTTTTCCGCCCTGCTTCTGCTCGCTGCAGGGCAGGATCTCTGGAAACTCAGAATTTCGAACATCTTCCCGATCGCCCTGATCGCACTATATTTGGTCCGCGCCGTGTTCGTTGGCTGGCAGTCGGATATGTGGCAAAATCTGGCCGTATTTTCTCTAGCCCTGTCGGCTGGCACTTTTCTATTCGCCAAGCGCTGGCTGGGCGGTGGGGACGTCAAGCTCTTTGCAACGACTGCTCTCTGGTTCGACTTTGTAGCTGCACCCTATCTTCTGGTCGCCATCACGTTTGGCGGGGCGCTGATCGCACTTGTTTTTATCTTCATGCGGCGCTTGCTGCCTGCAGGACTTGACGAGAAGACGGGCTGGGAATCCTTGAAGCGAAGGGGCCCCATTCCCTATGGTCTCGCTATCGCTATTGGGGCAATTCTGTGCAGCCAGGTGTATGAATTCAATCCCGCACCTCAGCGCAGCGTAAAGGACATTTTGGTGTCAGTGCCACTGAAGCTGAACTAGACAGCATCACGCCTTGACTGGGCAATAAGCTCGGCTCGTGATCGAACGCCAAGTTTCTGGAAGATGTTATGCAGATGCACCTTGACCGTGCCTTCAGTCAGGCCGCTCCTGACCGCAATATCCAGATTCCTCAATCCCTCTCGCACCAAACTCGTGATGTGCTTCTCACGATCGGTCAGCAATTCTTCGCGCACCGACGTCGGTACATTGTCTGCCAGCGAATAGTGGAGCGCCTTTTGACTGACCTTTGTATCGATACATTCCTGTCCGTCCAGGACAAGATCGATGGCGCGCAGCAATTCCTGAGGATCGCTATCCTTGAGCACAATGCCATTCACACCATATCTCAGGGCCTGGATGGTCATTGCGGGATCGATGGACACGGTCATGAATATGACTGGAACCTTGCAACCCGCATTGCGAAGTTGCGCCAGCACGTCAACGCCGGTGCCATCCTTCATCGAAACGTCCAGGATAAGCACATCGGGTTTATAGGTTGAAACCAGCGCCAGCGCTTCTTCCACTGACCGTGCCGAGCACGCGACCTCATGATTGTTCGCGGCTAAAAACTGCGTCATTCCATCCAGAAACAGCGGATGATCGTCCGCAAGCATCAGTTTTGCCATATCAGCTTCTCGACAAGGGTATGCGAATGGACAGTAGTGTTCCCTTCACGATATCGTCGGCGTAGGCCGATGCCCCAAGCGATGTCAATCGACGTGCAAGCGATTTGGATTTGATCTCTCCGCCTGTGCCATTTTCGAGCACTTCTCGCCGGCCACCGTCGTTGTCCGTTATCGCCAAGAGCAGCATTCCTTCGGCAACAGAAGTTCGGACTGCCAGGCTCTTTGCCCGACCATGTTGCACCGAGTTCGAAACAACCTCGCGAATGATGAATTCAACTTCCATGGCCGTGTTGGCATTGACCATCAAGGCACCGCGAGTCGGGATGAACCTGCAATCGGTATCCCATTGCTGCGAAAGTACGATCATCCGATTTGTCAGGATGGCGTTCAGATCAACCGGCTCCGTCGCTGCGCGATGTCCTTCGTCCAAAGTCTCGCGAAACGTGCGTTGCTCCTCGGCGACGGTGTTCTGGAGCTGCAGAATCGCATCGCGCGTCGCCGAGGGCCTTTTCATTGCGGGGCGCAAGAGCATGGTTGCGATCTGCATCCTCAGGCTCGCCATCGTCTGGAGCACGGTGTCGTGCAAGTCGCGCCCCAGGGCCATGCGCGCCTCGATGAACGCCCGCTCGCGCCAAGCGCTTTGAAAATGGAATCGTTCGAACACCGCCTCGCTGGCGATCCCAACATCTATACCTTCGAGCAAAGCCGGGACAGATGGACGCTCCGTTCCCAGCACGAATAGTCGGGAGGAGTCTTCGCCCACGCGGATTGGAAAGCTGAGGCCCCAGCCGACAAAACCAAGCGCTTCAATAAACCGGATCTGGGCTTTCTTCGCTTTGCCAACAATTGGATGAACGACCTCGGTCCGGTGAAGAACCTGGCGCGCATTGGTATCAAACATGAAACCGTGCTCAGCGAGCGTCCATTGTTCTGATTTTGCCCACAGCACGACCGGGAAGGGCGATTCAACCAAAGACCTACCGACCCATCGATATAGCCTTGGACAGTCGGCGTCCTCGTCTTCGATCCAGACTAATGTCGCCTCGGGATAGCGATTTTCAATCTGGCCCAAAATGAATTCGAGCGGAATACGCTGGGAGTGAGATCCGGCGATAAGCAGCCCGTCTGACCAGAACTGGAGCGCCTGAAGGTACTTCCCGCGCATGCGGATGGTTATGAGAGCAAGGACACAGAGCAGAATGAACACGGCACGCTCTGGTATTTCGCCGTTGCCTGGTTGTGATTTCAGGATCAGGGGTTCAACATACTGTCCGAAAATTGCGGCTAAAGCGGCCAACCCCAATACTGCCAACAACTGCAGGCGCAGTAAATTGCCGCGCTGCAGAGCAAGAAGCAGGAGCGTGGCATACGGCGGCACGAAGAGCATCAAACTCTGATGCTGAACAATGATCGCGGCCATGATGCCGAAATCGATAGTCATCACCAAGCCTGACCATTTAATATCATAGCTCCACGAAATAATTGGCAGGAAGGCGATCAGAAGGCCCCAGACGAACATCAATGAAAAAACGAAGCTGGAGAGCGGGAGCCAGTCGTCATGTGGCAGCGAGAGGGATGAGGCGAGGCCGACAAGCGCAATCATCAAGCGCGTCAAGTCAAGCGCGGCTCGCGAACTGCGCCCAAGGCGCTTCTCAAGAAAACCGGCGATATCACCAAGATTGAAGGTCATTGCGTCATCATGCCGAACAAAGAGCCAGATGCAAAGCTCTGCCGGGTTGCGAAGCCAAGTGGCCTGTGCGCGGTTCCGACAGAAAATGACGGCCACACGATAAGAAATTTCCGGGGATACTATTTCGAACAGCGCGCCCGCCTTGCTTGTCGTTCGTCGACCGCCCTTTTGAGCCCCAGCCATGCTCATCATTTCGTCAAATTCGGGGGTGACAATCGCGCACTGGGGGTATTTTTGGGGGCATATTGAAAATCACATTGAATTTATGCACGTTTTTACGGCATTTATTGATAATATTCGAGTCCTGTAAGCGCGATCGACTTCCTTCTGAAAGCACAGAAAACAGGGCGTTTTCAGAGGCCCATCCCAAAGTGGCCTTCGATAGGAAATTTGACTCGGCTTGCGAAAGGGCTTTGGGTTTGAAACTCAGAAAGGCGGACGATCGAATGTGCGTTATAAATTTTGGACATTGGCATACTGCTGCTAGCCGATGTCAGAGCGCCGCCTTCAGCCTGAACGCATCGCGTTTGAAAACGAGGAGGTAGGTCATGAGGCGCCTGAGCTTTCTGGTTTGTTTGTTTTGCGCTTGGCCGTCGCTGGCAGCGGCCCCGCCGGTTGATGTTCATGATCGGCTCGAGATTGAGTCCTATATTCGAGCATGCGAAGCCGAATGGGACACAGTCGATGAAACCGGCGATCCAACAGCGGCTGCCGCGTTTCTCGCCGACGATTATGAGGGCGTTACTTCAAAGTCCGAAGTTCTTGGGAGACAGTCGATACTTTCGCCATTCGTGCCCGACGGAAATCTGATGTCCAACACGGTCGACTATGTCCATATCCGCTTCCCCGCTCGTGGTCTTGCAATTGCCCAAGGGGGGTCAACGGCGATTTCAAAAGGCGGCATAAGAACCAGCAGGATCTGGACGGACGTTTGGATGCTGCGCAATAAGCGTTGGCAGATCGTCACTTCCCATGATTCCCAACTACCGCTGCCATTTCAGATGCACCATTAGGATAAGCTTGAGCGCCGCTCCCAAAGCTCACCATCGGCGCATATTGCGCTGACAATGTCCTGTTTCGAGAAGGTAGGATCGAAATTGGAATGATCAGCATTCGATCCATAATCGCCATTAGGTGGGAAGAGTTCTTTAGCCTGAGATGTATTCCTGCGCTTGGCATTAACGCTGCATGAGAGGCTAAGGCCCAACGTAGACATCGATCAAAACAGGTGATAATTCCTGTCGCGGTTCAAAAGCGAGGGGGAGGGAAACGCTATGGCGACTGTTGCCACACCTTTTGTCGACAAAATGGAACAGCCTCGGGGGCAATATGGGAGCCCGCTTGCGCGGGCGATCGATCGATGGATTTACGTCTTC
>JANLST010000069.1:0-5836 GCA_031362505.1 Sphingomonadales bacterium | reverse complement strand
AAGTCGTCGATGCCTGCTCGTTCGAACGGCACTCGCAATAAATTCGTGCAGCTTGCACAAGAGCCACCAAAGTCCTCGGAAAAAAATCCGCCGGTTGGTGCGCGTCTGGCTTGAAAATCAAAGGCGAACGTTTCCATCGTGTCGATGGCCGCGCTCAGGGACTCTCCTAGGTTATCTTGGAGGCCCTTTCCGTTGACCCTGGGCCTGACCCATTCGGAGTACCAAGAGAATTCGGGATGCAGCGCCGTCGTGATGGGGACACATCGCCAACCACCTTCATAAATTTCAAGGGCCGATGGCTGAAAGAGCACTTCGTCTGTCTTCGTATTTCTTAGGCGGCGTGTCACGTAAAGCATGGCATGAGGTGCCACCCCAGGTTCTTGCAAAAAGCTTTCCAAAAGTCCGTCGCCTGGGTGGTTGAGTTCCACGATGCCTATGTCACCCGATCGAAGCTCCATCCCACGGACCCGAATTCGATCTGGATTCCCATCCACAAAATCAACGTCGGTCATTTCCGGTTTCAACAGCCAATGCGCAGGATCAAAACCACCTGTCTTGCGAGACGGCCGAAATTTCGAGATGCGTTCGGGGCCCAGCCGACGAAACAACTCCGAATGAGCACCCAATTCATGTAGCCCAAGCCTTGCGTCTTCGGCGATGGCATGCTCGGCGAGCAACGAAGCGATCGCTTGGCCACTTGACGTATCGCCAAATTGCGTCTGCCGTTCAATCAGACTTCGCACGGCTTCACCTCCTACGAGTGTTCGCAAGGCCGCAATCAAGTCAACTGCGATCCGTCAAAATCGCGATCGGCAATCCGGGCTTCGGCATAACTCTCGAAGAGCTGAACGCTGGGGATCCCAGTGCCAGACCGGCCTGCTTCATAAAACAGTTTTGCCTGGGCACTGTTGCCAAGATCCCGTGCCGCCAGTGCAGCCAGCAGGTTCACGAACGTCGGTGCTGTCCTGGTCCCTGCGCCAATCCCCTTCAGACTGTTCAGCGCCCCAGCGAAATCCTGGGCAAAATAGGCCTGTCGGGCCTTGAGATAGGCATCCTTCATCGGGATAACGCGCTGATAATCAGGCATTGCCTTGTATCGCTTCACCATCGCCCCGGTGTCGATCGGGGGATCGGCGGTTGGGTACCCGGCCTGGAAGTAGGCGGCCAGGCCCTTGCGACGCTCTTCCGGCGGCAAATGTGTATCGTGCTGAACTGTGCTGCCCGCGTTCGACAAGGCAGAAGCGCCAAGGCCAAGCGCCAGTTTGCCGCCCATCCTAAGGAACCCTCCGGTGCTCCCGGAACTGATTGTCCCGAGAAATTGCGGCGATGTGAGTTCCTTCATCGTCGCTGCGAGCGCTTTTTCCATGCCTTCAGCTGCGGCCCGATTCTTTGAACGTGAAGCTGATTGCTGGTCCATCATCTTCTGCAATCGGCCAAAGACGTTCGCATAGCTGTCAATGCTGCTGTTTGAACGGATCAAAAGGTCAAGCGCGAGCGCGTCGGCTTCGTCCTCCTGTTCGTGGCTCCAATTCGGGGTAAAAACGTCGTCCAGCGCAAAGCGCAACGCTTCGGTGAGGGCTGCCGCTTTCTTGGTCGCGGCTTCGACCTTGTTCAGATTGACAGCAGAGAGCGATCCCCGACTGGATCGCAACTGCGAAACGAACGAGCCGGCGACATAGACTGTCGAAACCGCACCGAGCAACCCTTTGCCAACTCCACTTGTTTCGGTTGTCAGGTGATGGCCCATCAGAAGATGTGAGTACTCATGAGCGAGAACAAACAGCACTTCTGAATCCGATTCGGCGGCCTGGAGAATGCCCGTCGACATGACGATCGTATTATCCGGCAAGGCATAGGCATCATAGGCATCGCTGGCGCGAAAGAAGATTCGCGGCTGGCGGGGGAGCGGCGCATAGGGCCAGGCGCGCGCGAAACTTGTCAGCGCCTTTTGCAGTTCAGCTTCAACTCCAGGCAAGGCAATCAAATCGAGACGGCCTGCCGACGTGTTGAGCACCTGCGACGAAAGTCCGAGTGCCGGTCCCTGCGTGCTGGCGACCCCGCCCGCGGCAATCTTGACGCTGGTGTCGCAGATGGTCTGGGGTACAAGGGCCGCGATATGGGGTGCTGTTTCAACTGAAAATTTGCCGCGATCTTTTTTCGGGACCTTCGCCGGGCTGGGCATCGATCCGGCCGCTGGCGCCCGGCACGCTATCGTTTGGGCAGGGGCAGGTTGCGACACTAGAAACGCGGTTCCAGCCAGGAAACCTGCGAAAATATGGCGGGCCTTTGATGTCATTGCGATTCCCTGATATCGATCATATCGGCGTCAAACAGCGCGACATGCCCCAGTTCTACTTCGGCTTGAGTTTCGAACAGCCTAATCCGAGTGACCGTTCCACACCGTCTTCTTCATTGAGCGCGAGTTGCATGGAGACCTTGTCGCAAGGAGGCGTTGGCAGGTCTCCAACATAGTCGACCGTGGTCAGGCGCAACCAGGCTGGTTTTCCTGCCAGCATGATCGCGACGAAGCCCGGCTTTGTGCCGACGACACGTGCCGCATCGGACTTTGCCTTTGGCATTTCCTTCTGCGGAACATCGCGCAGCTTGCTGCCGCTATTGTCATAGATTGGCAGTGGATCACGCTTGTAGGACATGATCGTCGCGGCGCTGGTGGCCGTTGTGGCAACTTCAACAGCTTTTCTCTTGGCCGCAGCCGGGCTGGCAATCATCGCAACCAACACGGCGGCTGAAAAGACAGGGTAATTGATCAATCGCATCATTTTCTCCTGCGCCCGATTTATCTCAATCGCGGTGCATCGCTGTGCTTTCCATCACAACGCATTCTTTGCTACCAGTCTCTATAACAAGGGCGTGTGGGAGAGTCTTGTATGGAATGGTCAAACCGCAAGACCGCCAAGGCCCTCATCGGCGCAGGGAAGGGTCGAGTTGACGAAGCCAGTTGGGAATCTTTTCTTTCGGAGATCAACGCCGCGATAGTGGAAGCTGCGGCCATGGGTTTGCCGTTGGTCATCGATCTCGCCGGGATCGAATACATGTCATCTCGAGGTTTGCGCGTTTTGACGCTTGCGAAGCGAGCGGCGGACGCCGAAAATGTCGGCCTGACCTTGGCAAGACCAAATGAGCGGATGGTCGAAATTCTCGCGATCAGCCGCTATGACAAGATCTTTTCTGTGACCAAAGAGCTGGAAGGATAGGCACTATGCGCGTCCGATTCTGGGGTACGCGCGGTTCCCTGCCCGTCGCAGCCAAGGCCGCAGCGGTGCGCCGCAAGGTGGCTCGGGCGCTTGTTTTCGCAAACGGGCGTCAATTTGTCAGCGAAGCGGACGCGCTGGCCTTTGTCGATGACGATCTCGATTTTGCAACGGGCAACACATATGGCGGCGCGACAAGTTGTGTCGAAATCGAAGGCGGCGACGGCAGCTTCATCGTCTGCGACATGGGATCGGGGTTGCGTGAATTTGGTCTGTCGGCCGCTGCGCGATGCGCGGCCGGTCACAAGAAGGAATATCATTTCTTCCTGTCCCACCTTCATTGGGATCATATCATGGGCTTTCCATTCTTTGTGGCCGCCTTCGATCCCGCAGCCATGATTACCATCCACAGCGGCCATGCCGATGCGGAGACTGCGCTGAGACGTCAGCAAGAGGAAATCTCTTTTCCGGTCCCGTTTGATTGGCTGAAGGCCCAATTCCGGTTCGTCACACTTGAGCCGGGAACTTCCTATGATTGCGCCGGTCTAAAGGTCCAGGCAATCCGGCAGTATCATGCGCACGACAGTTATGGCTTCCGGTTCGACGATGGCAACCGCACGGTCATTTATTCGACGGACAGCGAACACCGGATCGGCGATATGGAGCACGAGGCGCGGTTCGAGGCGTTTTTTGCGCGGGCCGATGTAGCCATTTGCGATACGATGTATTCGCTTGCCGACAGCGTGACGATGAAGGAAGATTGGGGTCATTCCTCGAACCTTGTGGCAGTTGACCTGTGCCACGCGGCGGCTGCGAAACGGCTCGTGCTGTTCCATCATGAGCCAGCCTATAGCGATGAAGATATCCAGCGAATGCACAATGAAACGATCCGCTACGAAGAACTGATGCGTGAGGATCGTCCGCCGCTGGAAATCATCTGTGCCTATGACGGACTTGAGCTTGACGCCTGAGGGCCATGAGGCGCGTCGCATCCGGCTTTTCGGGTTGGTTGCTGCACTGGCAATGGCAGGATTGCTCAGCCTTTTTGGCAGCGAAAGGGTCAGCCGCCCGATATTTGATCAATGGCAAAGGCTCAGCCCCCGTTCGGCGGAACCGACAAAGGTGGAGATTGTCTGGATTGATGAAGCCAGCATCAGGACCATTGGTCCATGGCCGTGGCCTCGATACGTCATGGCCAAGCTGGTGGCAAAACTCGAGGAGGACCAGCCGCAATTGATCGGATTGGACATGCTGTTTCCTGAAGCCGATCGAAGCAGCCCCGATGCGTTTGTCCGCCTTTATCCCGAGCTGTCGGCAACGTCTACAACAGAAATTCGTTCAATGCCGTCGATGGACAGCCTGTTTGGGCAGGTCATTGGTCAGGCTCCGGTTGTGTTGGGGCGCGGTGGTCTTGATGTGACTCCGGTCAACGACCCGCCGGCGATGGCTGTCGAAGCGCGATTTGCGCTACCGTTGCCCCGAGGCGTCAAAACCTGGGGGCAGGCGATTGCCAACATCCCTGCTCTTGATGATGTCGGGCTCGGCCATGGCCTGTTGAACGGCGATCCTGATAGTGACGGGACCGTGCGGTATGTTCCACTTGCAGCCACGGTTGCCGGTCAGGCAACGCCCGGATTTGCGTTGGAGATGGCGAGAATCGCATCCGGCATCGAGACTCTGGTGCCAGTGCCTGACGGGAAAGGGCTTGAAGGGATCTGGCTTGGACGAACCTGGCTTCCAACCCTGCCTGACGGCCGCATGCGCGTGCCCTATCGCGCAGAGACCGGCCGGACCGCGCTGAGCGCGCTCGATATTCTCTACGACCTTCCTCCTTCGGCAAGGGTGAAAGCAAAGGTTGTCATAGTGGGCCTGTCCGGAGCGGGTACGGCAGATGTGATTTCAACTCCGCTTTCCGAAAAGACCTATGGGGCGGTAGTGCACGCCAATGCGCTCCAGGCCATCCTCGACGGCCGGACGCTTTCCCGACCGGGCTGGGCGTGGCCGTTCGAAGGGCTGTTGGCGATAATGGTGGTTGGTGTCGCGATCCGCGTTCTGCCCCTGTTCAGGGGCGCCGAAGTGGCGCTTGGTGCCGGAGCGGTGATCGTTCTGATCTTTGGCGGAAGTTGGGCAGCGTTTACGCAAGGATTGCTGCTCGATCCGGTTGGGCCAGTGTTGATGGCTGCGGCTGCAGGCATGGCCATGCTTGTCCTTCTTTTTGCCAAAGCGAGGCGTGACCGGGTTGCGCTCACTGCGAGCTTGCAGGAACAGCGGCTTGGCGCAGCACGGGCTGCGGGTGAACTGTCGGCGGCCCGCGATATCCAGCTGGGCATGCTTCCCAAGCGGGCCGAACTGGCCGGTTTCGATCCTGCCCTGGAACTCGATGCCCTGATCGAACCAGCGCGTTCGATTGGAGGGGATTTCTATGATACGATACGCCTTGACACAGATCGCGTTTGTTTTCTCGTTGGTGATGTGACAGGCAAGGGAGTCCCGGCAGCGCTTTTCATGGCGCTGTCCAAAGCGCTGACCAAATCGGTTCTGCTGCGCGACGGCGATGATCTGGCAACTGCCATGACGCGGCTCAATGATGAGATCGCGCGAGACAATGGCGAAGACATGTTCGT
>JANLST010000064.1:0-4768 GCA_031362505.1 Sphingomonadales bacterium | reverse complement strand
TATTGCTGGGTCTTGCTCGGAGGCAGGAATTTCTCAGCACCAATGATATTCAGTTTACGGAGCACATATTGCGTGCCGATGGCCCCCTTCCAGCCATCTCGATCACGTTGCACCAGTTCCAGCCGGGCTTCCCCGCCTGTGTTGTTGAACGTGGTGTTGATCGCGCCGTTGTCCGCCAGTTCATTGTGTCGATAGTCTGCATAGCCGCCTCGGAAGCGGATTGCCTGAACGAAGCCGCTCTCCGGATTGACTTCGCCGCGCACATCGACCCGGGTTTGCTTGACATCGAGGCGAACGGATTCGGCTGCAATTGCAGGATCGAGCGAATAACGGATCGGGACGCCGTAAAGGCTGTCATAGCGGCTCACCGAAAAGCCGAGATTGACGTCGCTCGTGATATACGCAGCACCGCCTGCGACTTCCCAAGTTCGTCCAGCGCTGTTGGGCAACTTGTCCTTCAGGTTCGCCAGCGCGGCAATGTTGGCGTCGGGGCTTGCGGCGGCTTGCGCCCGCAGCGACGGGGTCAGCACGTGTCCGCCAATCTGGAGATCGCCAGTCTTGACGTAGCTGGCGTCTAAATGAAGGACGAACTTGTCTGTCAAAGGTGCGTCGATGCGCGCGCCGCCGGAACGCTCGTTTGCAGCCGAGCCATAGGTTGCGAGAAGATCGACATGGATTGCTTCGTCGGGAACGCTGCGGGGGATGCGGCTGTCCACGACATTGACGACACCACCAATCGCCGAAGAGCCAAAGAGCAATGCGGCGGGACCACGCAGTACTTCGATCTGGTCAGCCGTCAGCGGGTTGATGACGACTGCGTGATCGACACTGGTGTTTGAAACGTCGAAGCTGCCAATACCGTCGGCAAGGACCCGTACGCGTTCGCCCTGAAATCCGCGCAAAACGGGGCGCGACGCGTTCGGACCGAACGACGTCGCAGAGACGCCGGGTTGGTGCGAGAGGGTTTCGCCGATTGTCGGCTTCAACTCGCGCGCAAGATCGTCGCCCGCGACCACCGAGGTTCCCGACAGAAGATCGGCCTGATTTCGCCCCAACAATGCCGTGACAACGATTTCGCCGCTTTCGGCGTCATGATCGCCATGGCCCTGCTCAGGAGCCTCCTGCGCAAAGGCTGGTGAAATTGAGGCAAGAAGAACCGAGGCACTAAGAAGGGAGATGCGACGCAACATGAAATATCCGAAACAATGTTATGATGTTTCATCGCCCTAGGGGCAATGTAATACTATATCAAGACAGTTCATCGAATGTTTTGGGCGATTCGTCGGCTGTTCGACTAGTTGTCAGGCAGGATGGCAATTCGCCCCGCGTGTTCAATGATCGCGAAACGCATGCCAAATGCCGCTTCGAGATGATCTGGCGTGAGCACGTCGCGCGGGGGACCGCAAGCAATCTTGGTGCCCTCCCTCAGGATCAGGACATCATCTGCCTGGGCTGCCGCATCGAGTTGGTGAAGCACGGCGATTGCGCCTTTGCCCATTTTGGCGGTGGATCTGAGCAAGGCAAGCATATCCCGTTGGTGCGGTGGATCGAGATTGGCGAGAGGTTCGTCGGCCAGGATCCAGTCCGGATCGCCGGCCAGAACCCGGGCCATTTTCACCCGCGCCCGTTCGCCGCCCGAAAGGGAGCCGATCAGTCGCCCGGCAAAGCGCGAGGTATCGGTCGCGGTGAGGGCGGCGAATACCGCATCGTCATCTTCCTCGGAAGCCGCTGAGAACCGGCTGCGATGCGGCAATCGTCCCAAGGCCGCGAGTTCAAATGCGCTGACGTTCCATGCCGGTTCGCCATCCTGCGGGAGATAGCCGATACGCCGTGCCCGTTCGATCTGTGGCATCTCGTCAATTGGCTTGTCGTTGATGATGATTCTGCCCGACTGCGCCGGGATAAGGCCGGCCATTGCCCGGATCAGGCTGGTCTTGCCTGCACCATTGGGGCCAATGATCGCGACAACACGGCCGCCTTCAAGTGCGAAGCTGATGTCATGCACTACCGTCCGGTTTCCCAAAGATAGCGTCAGATGTTCAACCTTGATCATGCTGCCCTCGCCCTGATCCGGGTCAGAAGAAGGAAGAAGAACGGCGCGCCCAGCACCGCCATGGCAATCCCAAGCCGCACTTCACCAGCACCGGGCACCAGTCGAACAAGACTGTCTGCGACAAGCGTCAGGATCGCGCCGCCAAGCGCGGATGGAACCAGGATGGACGATGGGCGCTCTCCAATCAGGCTGCGGATGAAGTGCGGGACGATCAGTCCCACAAAACCGACCACGCCGGACACCGCGACCGATGCCCCCACCGCAAGGCCGACGCCTGCGACAATCATCCAGCGTTCGCGCGCCGGATTGAATCCCAGACTGCGCGCTGCATCCTCTCCCAGCGTCAACGCATCCAGCGCGCGCCCCGTGCCGAGAAGAATGGCTCCGCCTACAGCCATGAAGGGCACCGCGTGGATCACATCGTCCATTCCCCGGTCGGTCAACGCGCCCATCAGCCAGACGATAATCTCACTGGCTGCGAACGGGTTTGGGGCGATGCTGATGAGGAATGCCGTAAGCGAGCCGGAAAGGGTGGAAAGAACCATTCCTGCCAGGATGAAGCCCAAAGGCCCGCCACTGCGACCCGCCATTGCCGCAAGCAAGAGCATCGCCAGCCCCGCGCCGAGCATTGCGCAAACGAACAGGCCAAGCGGATAGGCGGTCAGGCCAAGGAAGATTGCCGTTACGCCGCCCAAGGCTGCGCTTGATGACACACCGACCACCGTCGGGTCAGCCAGCGGGTTACGCAGATACCCTTGCAAGACCGCACCCGACAAACCGAGGACTGCACCGATAGCAAGACCAAGGATCGCACGAGGCAGACGCAGTTCCGCCATGATCCATCCATTTGCGCTGTCCGAAAACCAATCAGTCGGCGCAATCCAGACCTTTCCTGCCATCAGCGACAGGACGAAGGCGAGCAGGGTCAGCAGGATCAGCAGCTTTTTCATTGACTGCCTTGCACTTTGCGCATGATCTGCATTGCAGCGATCACGGTTGGCCCGCCGCAAAAGAGCAGTTTTTCTGGAAATGCGATCACGCGCGTTCTCCCGTTGAGATGGCGCAGCACCCGTTCGCGGAGTGCCAGCGCACGTGCATCATCACCGCGCGCGGAAACGGGTGTGAAGATTACATCGGGCGGGTTGCGAAGCAGGGTTTCGAGCGGCAGAACGTCCCATTGCCTGAGACCATAAAGCGAACTCGCATTGCGAAACCCCGCGCGCGCCAACATTTCATCCTGAATTGTCCCACGACCCGCGACGAAGCCGCCGGGCTGCCAGATAATGGCCGTCTCGGTTCCCTTGGAACCCCGGGTTGCTTGGTCCATCTGTTTGACAAGGTTGGCTCCGTCGGCCGGCCGGCCGATGGCGCGGGCAATTGCCAGGACTTGCGCGCTGTTCTCCGCCAGCGTCGCCGGAACGCCAAAGGCTTCAACCCTGATCCCGGCCTTTTTGAGCGCGGCATCGGTGCCCGTCGATGCGTAGTTTCCCGTCAGCACGAGTCTGGGTCTGGAAGCGATTACCTCTTCTGCGCTGGAGCCGATTGCCGGAAACCGTTTCGCCCAGACAATCGGTGCGGACCCGCTATCCACATCCTGTGAATAGCGGCTGATTGCTCCGATTGTGGATGGCTCGGCGATTTCCGCGAGGACGGAATCGATGCATGGATTGTTCGAAACGATCCTGTCCGGAGCGATGGCGGGCCCCTGCGTGCAACCGCTCACCAGCAACAGGAACCCGAGCCGTCGCATCAGAATTTGGCCCGCACGCCAACATAGGCATTGCGACCATATGTGCCGTAGCCGGAGACCGTCTCGTAGTGTTCGTCAAACAGGTTTTCAACGCGGCCATAGACTTCGATTGCATTGCTGATCGGATAGGATGCCCGGAGCGAGCCAAGCACAAAGCCATCGATATGGCGCGTGTTCGAAAGATTGTCGAAACTGTCTCCCGTTATCGTGACGGTCGAACCCAACGACAATTTCCAAGGCGAGGACCAGTCGATCGACAGGCTTGCCTGATCCTTTGGGCGACGGGCGAGGCGATTGCCGAAGGTCGCGTCAGCAGAGCGGCTCGTTGCATCCACGATGCTGTAATTGGCGTTGACCTGAATCGCGCGGGACGGACGCAGCGCCAGCCCGAGTTCCAGGCCTTCCGTACTTGCGCGCGAAATGTTTTCGGACTGGAACGTGACGAACGAGAACGTAATCAAATTGTGGCTGGTCCGACGGAAATAGGTCATGGACGCCGAGATCGCGCCATCGAGGAGCGAATGTTCGAAACCAAGGTCAAAGCTTTTAGCCGTTTCGGGTTTCAGGGTTGTGTTGCCGAATGGGAGCAAGGCTTCGGTCAATGTCGGAGCACGAAATCCTTCGGCATAGGTACCGCGCAGGATCGTCCTGCCCTCGTTCGGCGTAAAGGCGAAATTGCCGCCGAAGGTCGTCTGCCCGCCATATTGGCTATAATCATCATGCCGGACGCCCCCGGTTAGTGTCACACCCCTGATGGGGCGCAGGATCAACTGGCTGAAGCCACTTGTGACACGCGTCCTTGCCTTGTCGGGCGACACGCTCCCGCCCGCTGGAAAGAATGTGCTGGCGAAGGTGCGTTCATGTTCAAGTCCGAAAATCAGGGTGACAGCTTCAACAATGTTGAGCGAGCCGTGATATTCGAACCGGTCGATTGTGCCTTTCAGTGTATTGACGTTGAAGCTGAA
>JANLST010000055.1:0-3737 GCA_031362505.1 Sphingomonadales bacterium | reverse complement strand
ATCCTGTTTTCTTCCTCGTCAATCACGACACGGCTTACCGTGGCTGGCTGGAGCGCATTCACAACGAATGTCGCAGTGTCTTCGCTCCACGGAATGATGTCGATTTTTTCGCCTTGCATTTCCTGGACGACCGCCTGAACCCGGCTGCCTTTCATGCCGACACACGCGCCAACCGGATCGATGGAACTGTCGCGACTGATCACACCGATCTTGGCGCGGCTTCCCGGATCACGGGCAGCGGCCTTTATTTCGATCACACCGTCATAAATTTCGGGGACTTCCTGCGCAAAAAGCTTCTTCATGAAGTCGGGGTGAGCGCGGCTCAGGAAAATCTGCGGCCCCCGATTCTCACGGATAACCCGCAAGATCAAAGATCGGACCCGATCGCCGACGCGGGCAACTTCGCGCGGAATTTGCGCATCGCGGCGAATAACGCCTTCTGCACGGCCAAGATCGACAACAACATGACCGAACTCGACTCGCTTGACGACGCCAGTGATAATCTCACCCGCACGATCCTTAAACTCCTCGTACTGGCGTTCCCGCTCAGCGTCGCGGACTTTCTGGAAGATCACCTGTTTGGCCGCTTGCGCCGCTATGCGGCCGAACTCTATCGGGGGAAGCGGGTCGACAATGAAATCGCCCATCGTCGCTCCAGCCTGGAGTTTTTGTGCGTCTTTCAGATTCACTTGCTTGAAATAGTCATCGACATCTTCAACCACTTCCACAACACGCCACAACCGCATGTCGCCGCTCGCGGGATCGATTTTGGCCCGAATGTCGTTCTCGGCACCGTAGCGTGCGCGTGCAGCACGCTGAATTGCATCTTCCATCGCCTCGAGCACGATGGCCTTGTCGATCAGCTTTTCGCGCGCGACCGAGTCTGCGATCGCAAGCAATTCTGCCTTGTTGGCGGATATCGGGGTGGACATGGGAACTACCTCTCTTGTGAAATCGTATCGGCACCCTCGGTGGAGAGGGGCGCCGTGGCTTTGATCAAGGCATCGGTGAGCACGAGTTTGGCGCTGGCGATGCTGGCGAAGGGAATATGGAGTGTCTCGCGCGTCTTGGGCGTGGTGATGATGATATTTTCACCCTCCAGCCCGCCCAGACGACCCTCGACCTGCTTGCGACCGTGAAGCTCTTCGGTCAGCTTCATCCGCGCATCGAAACCGGCCCAGTCGGTATAATCCGAAATCCGGGTGAGCGGGCGGTCGATCCCGGGCGAACTGACTTCCAGACGGTAGGCTTCCTCGATCGGATCAGCCTCATCAAGCGTGTCCGAAATCCGGCGCGACAATTCGGCGCAATCCTCAATCACCAACTGCCTCGTTTCGGGTCGTTCGGCCATCACTTGCAGCGTCGGATCGCTCTTCCCGCCGAACATCGCAACGCGCACCAGCGAAAGCCCCATCGCCGTGGCGTGGGGTTCGATCAGTCTGGTCAGTGTGACGATATCCGCCATTGGTGCTCCGGTTCAAAATGCAATGCAGCTTCGCCGCCGGAACCGGGTGGTTCCAGCCTCGTCAAAGTTGCCGATGTCGAGAATTGAGGCGCTGATAGGCGGATTGGGCAGGTGAGGCAAGAGGCAAAGCGGCGCGGTGCTGGCGGAACCGCTGCACTCCGATTATCACTCGCGCCTATTGTGTTGGAGAGTCGCCATGTTCCGCAGTGCCGCCCTGATCGTTCCATTCGCCCTGATCGCTTGCGGGGCGAGCAATCCGCCCAGGACGCTGCCATTCCGCAGCACCGAAGTCGCCATTTTTGACGAGCCTTGGGCGATGGCCTTCCTTCCTGATGGCCGCGCGCTGATTGCGGAGAAATCGGGCCATCTCAAACTCTGGCGTGAAGGCGAACAGGCGACCAAAGTCGGCGGCGTCCCGCCTGTGGTTGATGACGGGCAGGGCGGCCTTGGCGACGTCGCGATCCACCCGGATTTTGCCCGTAATCATTTCGTTTATCTGAGCTGGGTGGAAGCGGGCGAAGGCGGCAAGGGCGCAGCGGTCGGCCGCGCGACATTGGTTGAGGATGCCAAAGGTTCGCGGCTGGACGGGCTACAAATCATCTGGCGGCAGAACCCGAAGGTTTCGGGCAGCGGGCATTTCGGGCACCGGCTGGCGTTCGGGCCTGACAACATGCTTTATATCTCCTCGGGAGAGCGCCAGAAATTCGATCCTGCGCAGGACATGTCGGTCAATCTTGGCAAGATTGTCCGGCTGACCGATACGGGAGCGAACCCCTCGATATGGACGTCGGGCCACCGCAATCCGCTGGGCCTTGCCTTTGACGCTGGCGGACGGCTCTGGGAAGCCGAGATGGGACCAAGGGGCGGCGATGAGGTCAATCTGATCGAGCGCGGCAATAATTATGGCTGGCCCAAAGCTTCGAACGGTTCGCATTATGACGGGCGCGACATTCCCGATCATCCGCCGGGAGACGGCTTTGCTGCGCCCAAAGTCTGGTGGAACCCCAGTATCTCACCGTCGAGCCTGATGATCTATTCGGGCAA
This sequence comes from Sphingomonadales bacterium, assembly GCA_031362505.1. Classification (GTDB taxonomy): domain Bacteria; phylum Pseudomonadota; class Alphaproteobacteria; order Sphingomonadales; family Sphingomonadaceae; genus Aquisediminimonas. The sequence goes on along the minus strand of JANLST010000055.1, from coordinate 1,228 downwards.
GGCGTTCCCCGCGTGGCAAGGCGATGCCTTTGTCGGCGCGCTTTCCGGGCAGGCACTGATCCGTGTGCATCTTGACGGCACCAATGCGACCAAGGGCGATCAATGGCCGATGGAGAACCGCATCCGCGAGGTTGAGCAGGGGCCGGACGGCGCAATCTGGCTGCTGGAAGACGGCGAAGGTGGGCGGCTGTTGAAGCTGACGCCTTGAGACTAGAGCGTAACCGGACGGTCCGGCGTTGCCAGCGCAATCAGGATCAGCGTGGCATACATCACGGCATATCCGGCAATCAGGTTTGGCAGGAGCAACGGCAACCCGACAAGGAGCATCGTATCGTTTCCTCCGGGAACCAGTACCACGCCGATGCCCATCAAGAGCCCGCCGCCGCCTGCCAGCGCCCACTCACGCGCCGTACCAAGTCGCCAATCGAGTTGTCGGCTGACGAAACCGCCGACAACCGCCCCGCCCACAAGCACGATCAGCACAAGCGCCCCGAAAGACGTCCCCGCTTCGCCGCGCGCGAGGTGTCGGAACAGCGTGGTGTATGACCAGTCACGCGCCAGCCAGACCAGCAGGCCGTTGGCGACGCCAATGACAAGCATCGCCTTCGGGATCGACCATTGCGACGGATTGAAATCGCCCGGCACAATGCGGCGCAAGACGATGGCAAAGACCGTCATCGCAACAATCGCGCCGCCAATCAGCGTCAATGACGTAAGCCCGGCAAACAAGGGCGCGCCATCCGTGACGGGCCTGTCCGGCATGATGAGGATGCCCAGCACCGTGCCGCCGAACATGCCTGCCAATGTGCCGAGCCGGGCAAGATCGCCGGAGCCCAGCCGCGCAATCGTCCCGAGCGAGCAGCGTCCGTTGATATACGCCCCAAAAGCGAACACGACCCCGCCCAGCAGCGTCCAGATCGAAAGCCGGTGAATCTGGAACCCGTTGAACAGTCCGGGGTCGAATAGCGAAGCCACGCTCAGCACGCCGAGCGAGCATGTCGCGGCAAAAAGATACCCCATAAAACGGCGCGCTCGTTTGCGCTTGGCGATTTCAAACGCGGCAGAAACCGCGCAGGTACGGCCACGCTGGCTCGCATAACCGGCTGCAAAAACCAGAAACAGAATGAAAAGTTGAACGGCCACGACCTCTAATCTCTGCGCAAATACCTGAAATACCAAACCTCATGCCCGAGCCGCCGCGCCTTGCGCTCATAGCGTGTTTCAGGCC
>JANLST010000353.1:0-2226 GCA_031362505.1 Sphingomonadales bacterium | reverse complement strand
GACGATCGGGACGTTGATGAAGGCGTCACCCGCGACGCTTTCTTTACCGCTCTTGGTAAAGGCGTAGCTTGCGTTAAATCCGGCATGGAAATCGGACACGTCAGGCTTGTTGGTGATGTAGCGGACGGCGCCCCCCATCGCGCTTGCGCCAAACAGCGTGCCCTGCGGCCCGGCCAGCACCTCGACGCGCTGAAGGTCCACCGCGTAGAGATCCAGATTACGGCCGACCAGTGATGCTGGAGAGTCGTTGACATAGAGCGCAACCGTTGGCTGCGCACCTGCTGTGCCCGAAACCTGCAGACCAGGCGAGTCAGTGGAAAGGCCACGAATGAAGATCGACGATGCGCCGGGGCCGCGCGAAGCGGTCCGCACATTCGGCAGATATTCGATCAGCTTGTCGAACTTTGTGATGTTGAGATCAGAGAGAGCTTCCCCGCTCAGAGCCTGAATGGCGAGCGGGATCTTGTTCAGCGACTCTTCGCGCCGTGTTGCCGTGACGATGATATCGGCAATGCCAACATCGCTTTCTTCTGCGGCGGCTGCGTCTTGCGCAAAGGCTGGCGTGCTGCCGGCGCCCAGCGCGGCCAGTACAAGGATTGCTGAAGATAGTTTGAGTCCGGTTTTCATTATTTTCCCCCTCTGTTGGCCTCGTTTGGAGACGCAAGTTAACCGGCTATATTGTCATCGCGAGACCGTGAACAATCGCATTTAGACATAGCCCTATGTCAATTTATCGGCCCAATCTTCAGGCTGAGCGGCAGATAGGCAAATGACCAATTTTTCCCGACCGGTAAATTTAATTTTACCTTGGTTCACAATATCTACGTATTCCGATTAAATTGCCTAATGTAGCCCCGCTCGTATTGGATCGAGGTGCCCGACATCGCTAGGCGGGCCCCGAATTTGGACAGGATCGGGATTACAAATGCAAAAAGGGGCTGACTTCGTTCTGCTTATCGATAGCGAAGATCGGAAAGGCATCGTCGCTGGCGTCGCCAACTCGATCGTCAGCCAGGATTGCAACATCGTCGAGAGCTCGCAGTTTGGCGACGCGAACACGGGGCGCTTTTTCATGCGGGTCGCAATCTCTGGTCCTGAAGGCATGACCACCGAAAGATTTTCTGAAGGATTCATGCCGGTCGCGACCGCATTCCGGCTGGATTGGCGCATTCATGATCTGAAGAAGAAGACCAGGGCGATGATCATGGTCAGTCAGGGCGGGCATTGCCTGAATGATCTCCTTTACCGCAGCTCCACCGGGCGGCTCCCGATGGACGTCACAAGCATCGTTTCAAACCATATGACCTGGCAACGGCGCGCCGAGCATGAGGGCATTTCCTTCCATCATCTGCCGATCACACCGGAGACCAAGCTTGCACAGGAAGCCAAATTATTGGCGCTTGTCGAGGAACAACAAGTCGACCTCATCATCCTCGCCCGATACATGCAGGTGCTCTCGGATCAACTGTGCCGCAAGCTCGACGGTCGCGTTATCAATATCCACCACAGCTTCCTTCCCGGCTTCAAGGGCGCCAAGCCCTACCACCGGGCCTATGAGCGAGGGGTTAAAATGGTTGGTGCCACAGCCCATTATGTGACCCCCGACCTGGATGAGGGGCCGATCATTACGCAGGATGTCTCGATTGTTGATCATGCCGATGCCGTTGAAGATCTGATCGCCCAGGGCCAGGATACCGAAAGCCGGGTCTTGGCGCGTGCGGTGAAACTTCACCTCGAGCACCGCGTAATGCTAAATGGCGGTCGGACGGTCGTCTTCAAATAGTTGCCGTCTTCTGGATTGGCTTCCTTCGAGAGAAATTTGCAAATCGGTTGATCAGCCAGCTTCTGAAAATCGCGATTGCAGGATCTGCAAGGTCGTCGGCATGTAGTTTGAGGTAGTAGGCATAGCCATCCTCGGCGATCGCTTCAAACGGCATTGCGAGCCTGCCGTCAGCAATTTCCTGCGCGAACATGTCAATATCGGCAAGGAATATCCCGTCCCCCGCCATGGCATATTGTGCCGCGGCTATCGCGGTGTCGAAGGCCAAGCCCGCACTCTTAGGAAGGCTGAATCCGTGTTGGCGGGTAAAAGACGTCCAAAGCAGGTCCCGCGGTTCGTTTTCGAGTTTGACATGGAGCAGGTCATGGCTTGTCAAAAAGGCTTCCAGCGTTTGCCCTTTGCCTGTGTGCGCTGTTTTTGAAGAACAGAGGGGTGCAACCCGAACC
>JANLST010000344.1:0-21623 GCA_031362505.1 Sphingomonadales bacterium | reverse complement strand
TGTTCGGTCAGGACGAATTCACCGCCTTCGAAATCCTCGCCCGGCGCAGAGAGCAACACTGCCACCTGCAGCGGGAAGACCTGCGCGCCATAAAGATCCTGGTGAAGGCAGTTATAGTCGCCAGCGCCATATTGGAGAAGCAAGGGCGTCGGCCGTGCCTGACCCGCAGCATGACAACGCGCCAGAAACTCAGCATGTTCATCCGGAAAGCGCGTTTCCAACCCCAAGCGTTCGTGCCAGCGATTGGCGACGGGTACGAGGTGCGGATAGAGCGTCGCTCGCAAGTGCTGGACCAGCGGCGGCAGGGGGTAGGAGAAATAGCGATACTCACCGCGCCCAAAACCATGGCGTTGCATCACAACGTGGCTACGAAACCCCACGGCGGGTTGAAAGAGGGCCGCAAGTTCGTCGCACCGGCATGAATCAAGCAAGGCAGGCTGGATCGCCCAGCCTTGTTCATCAAGATCGCGTGCAATGCGGCCCCATTTCAAATTGGCCAATCCAAATCCTTTGTTTCGCGATTTACCGACTGCGTCTCCAAGGCATAGCCATCTACCATTTCGAGAAATCCCGCACTCCGTCGCTTGCTTTCAAACTCCGCTTGCCTTGTGGGTGGGGTCAGGTGGCTGCTCCAAGGGCGGCAAGGTCTCCCGGCGTGTCGATATCGGCGAGCAACAGGGGGTCAGTCGGCACGCCGATCGCGTCACGCAACAGCAGCCGAGCGCCCTGATCGCCAGTCAGTGCCAGCAATTCTGGAAAGCGCGACTTGGGAAAAATGGCAGGAGGCATGCGGATCTGGCGATCCTGCGAGGCGATACAGGCTTTTCCGTCCGCCGAGCCAAAGGCAGCGATGAGCCGTTCGAGGTGAGCGGTTGTGACAAACGGCATGTCTCCAAGGCAGACGAGCATCGCGTCCGCTTCGCATAGCATCGCATGGCGTGCGCCAAGCGCGAGCGAATGAGAAAGCCCTACGTTCGGGCTTGGGTTCGCGATTCTCTCGAAACTGAGCAACTCGAGCATCGAGACAAGTGGGCTATCGTCTTCTCCGCAAACCGCAACGTGCCAATCGCAACGGCAGGCGGCGAGCGCGCGTGCGCTATGTTCCCCGATCATCATCCCACCCAGAAGTGCCTCAAGCTTGTCGCCCCCGAAGCGGGATCCGGCCCCGGCCGCGAGAAGGACTCCGATGATCCTAGCGCAGGCCATGATTGAACGTCCGCACCATCCCGGCCGCGATAGACAGGGCAATTTCGGGCGCACTGATCGCATTGATCAGGATCCCCGCCGGCCCTTCAATCCGCGCAAGTTGGTCGTCGCTGAATCCAAGCGCTTTCAACCTCACGAGCCGGGCGGCATGCGATGATCTCGATCCCAGGGCGGCAACATAGGCGGTTGGTGCCGAAAGGGCGGCGATGAGCGCGGGGTCATCAATCTTGGTGTCGTGGCTCAATGTCACGACCGCCGTACGATCATCAGGCCGCAACGCTACGATCGCCTCATCCGGCCAGCGATCATCAAGCGTTGCGGACGGGAAGCGTTCGCAGGTCAGGAAGCGGGCTCGGGGATCAATGACGGTGACACCAAAACCTGTGTCCCGGGCAATTTCGGCCAATGTCCGAGCAATCTCGACCGCCCCGACGATCAAAAGCCGTCGCGGCGGCGCATAAACATTGCTGAACCCTCCGCTGCCCACGGCACTGAGGCCGGTTTCAACGTTCGTGGAGACCATCAGCGTCAATCCGGCAGCCTGTGCCTGGGCAATTTCTTTGAAAAGGCTGGCCGGAAACCCCGTTTCGTCGATGCGCTGGATCAGGACGACGATGTCTCCGCCACAAGGCAGGCCAACCTCCCAGGCCATACCGTCGGCAACGCCGTAACGCTTCAGTTCATTGGGCGCCCCTGCAATGATCGCAGCCGCTGTTTCGAGAACATCGCCTTCGACGCATCCTCCCGACACGGATCCTGTAAAGCGACCATCCTCGTGAATGAGCATATGCGTGCCGACGGGACAGGGCGCGGAACGCCAGGTTTCGATGACAGTCGCCAGGGCAAGCGGACTTTGCCGCCATTCCAGGGCTTTCTCGATGATGTTGCGGTGGTCAGCCACACCGATGGCAGTTTGGCTTGGCACAATCAGCACCTCCGTTATTTTAACCCGTAGTGTTATGAAACTGACGATGATAGGCTGTGCCTTGAATAGTGGAATTGATGGCAAGGAAAAGGGCACAATGGCAATCGCAGCACAGGTAAACGGAAAGAGTGTCTCGTTTGCAGGCGAACCCGATACGCCCTTGCTTTGGGCGCTTCGCGAAGAACTCGGCCTGACCGGCACGAAATTTGGGTGTGGCATTTCGGCATGCGGGGCGTGCAGCGTTCATGTGGACGGCAATGTCGTTCGGTCCTGTTCGGTTCCGGTTTCCGAAATTGAAGGGAAATCCATCACGACGATCGAGGGACTCGGCGAAGACGGAAAGCTCGCCGCCCTTCAGCTGGCCTGGATTGAACATCAAGTACCCCAGTGCGGATATTGCCAGTCAGGCCAGATCATGGCGGCAAGCGCCCTGCTCAAATCCAACCCGCGACCCACGGACGCGCAGATTGATGAGGCCATGACCAACATTTGCCGCTGCGGAACATATCCCCGGATTCGCGCGGCGATCCACTCCGTCGCTGGAGGGCTGTGAGATGGGCGTAAAACGCAGGGCATTCCTGATCGGCGGCGCGGCGCTTGTCGGCGGCGGTCTGTTCGCCGTCAAATGGGCGGATAGTTCGTCGATGAAACGTGCAAGCAGATTGACCGCAAAGGACGGAGAGTCCTCATTTGCGACATGGCTGAAAATTGGCGATGATGACGTTGTCACCCTCTATTCACCGCACATTGATTTTGGGCAGGGTTCGCAAACGGCTTTGGCCCAGATGCTTGCCGACGAACTCGATGCGGATTGGGCATTCGTCCGCATAGAGCACGCACCAGCTGAAACCGCCTTTGCAAACACGCCATTGGGGCAGGGCTTTATCGCGGGCGGGATGGCTTTCCCGAGTTTTTTGGCCGGAATGGTCAAGGCCAGTTTCTCGATGGTTGCGCGCAATTATCCGCTGCAACTGACCGGTGGTTCTTCCGCGATCCGGATGACGGGGCAATTCGGCATGCGGGTTGTTGGCGCAGCAGCCCGAACAGCCCTTGTGGCGGTTGCGGCAAAACGGCTTGGTGTGCCGGTTTCGGAACTGTCCACCTCGGACAGCAAGGTCATGCACCGGAAAACGGGGAAGGTTCTGCGCTATGGCGAACTGGCGAGCGAAGCGGCCGAGATGTCACTTTCGCTCGAGCCCAAACTGAAAGACCGCAAGGATTACAAGTTCATCGGGAAACCGGTGCACCGGCTCGATATTCCGGCCAAGGTTGATGGATCCGCCAAATACGGGATCGATTTTGCATTGCCTGACATGCGTGTGGCAACCGTGATGTCAGCACCTGCACGTGGGGGAAAGCTTGAGTCTGTTGACCCTGCACCGGCAATGGCTGTGAGCGGCGTCGAAAAGGTCGTGAAGTTTGATGATGCCGTTGTCGTGGTTGGAAAAGGTTATTGGCCAGCGATCAAGGGATTGCGAGCTCTGTCTCCCAACTTTAGCGACGGCGGACACGGACAGATATCCTCGGCATCCGTTTTTGAAGCGCAGGATCGCGCACGCAAGGCGGGCAAGGCCAAGGACGAAGGGGGCGACGGTGATGTCGCTGCCGCTTTCGCGTCAGCGGGAAAATCTGCCCATGAAGCCGATTTCCGCGTGCCGTTTCTCCATCACGCGATGATGGAACCTTTTGCGCTCACCGCGCATCACAAGGATGGCAAGCTTGATGTCTGGGGCGGATTGCAGGACCCGCTCGCGTCGAAAATGATCGCAGCCAAGGCCGCTGGTCTCGATAGCGATGATGTCACCTTCCATCCGATGATCATGGGCGGTGGATTTGGCCGGCGCTTTCCCGATAATTGCGAGATCATCGGCCAAGTGGCCAAACTTGCGATGCAATTGCCCTATCCGGTCAAATTGATCTGGTCGCGTGAGGAAGAAGTCCGGCAGGGCACATACCGTCCACAATCGTCAAGCCATCTGAAGGCGGCGCTTGGCCAAGGCGGCATCATTACCGGTTGGCAGAACGACTATGTGCAGAGCGAGACTGCCGAAGGTGAGACCATATTCATCTATACGATCCCGGCTGTGTCGCGCAGGCAGATTGCCTATCAATCCAACCAGAAGGATGGCCCCTGGCGCTCGGTCAACAGCACCCAGCAGGGCTTCTACAACGAATGCTTCATGGATGAACTTGCAGAAAAGGCAGGCGTTGATTCCTACGAATTCCGTCGCAAGCATTTGAAGCCCGGATCGCGACATCTGGCTGTACTGGATGCTGTTGCGAAACGTAGCGCATGGGGAAGTCCGTTGGAAAATGGCGTCGGGCGAGGGATCGCGATCGTGGAATCATTTGGAACGATCGTTGCGGAAGTTATCGAGGCATCGATGGGTGCCGACGGCCGTCCAAAGGTGCACAAGGTTTTTGCAGCCGTTGATTGCGGAACGACCGTCAATCCTTTGAATGGTGCCGCACAAATCGAAGGCGGAATCATCATGGGCCTGTCAGCGACGATCGGCGAAGCGATCACGCTCGACAAGGGCGCGGTCGTGCAGAGCAATTTCAACGACTATCCGATCCTGAAGCTTGCTGAAGCACCGGCGAGCATCGATGTCCATTTCATCGAGAGCGACGCGCCATTGGGCGGCCTTGGGGAGCCAGGTGTGCCGCCATCGGCGCCAGCACTGGCGAACGCCCTTTTTGCCGCCACGGGAAAACGCATTCGGACCTTGCCGATCATTGCAAACACCTGATCGGCGGGTCTAAGACGGGCTCCTTTCCGCAGTTCCCCCGGGGGCCAGCCATGCCGACCATGATCCGTGAAGCCGATATCATCGAGAGCGTTGCCGACGCGCTCCAATATATCTCCTACTATCATCCGATGGATTACATCCGGGCGCTGGGTGTTGCCTATGAGGCAGAAAAGGGGCCGGCGGCAAAGGACGCGATAGCCCAGATCCTGACCAACAGCCGCATGTGCGCCGAAGGACATCGCCCGCTTTGCCAGGATACCGGAATCGTCACGGTCTTTGTCAAATGGGGGCAGGGCTGCACGCTAGATTCTGAGCGTTCGCTGCAGGACGTCGTCGATGAAGGCGTGCGTCGCGCCTATCTCCACCCGGATAACAAGCTGCGCGCCTCGATTCTTGCCGACCCCGCTTTCACCCGCGTCAATACGCGCGACAATACGCCTTGTGTGCTCAACGTCGAAATGGTTCCCGGCCATCATGTTGATGTGCAAGTGGCGGCAAAGGGTGGGGGCAGCGAGAACAAATCGAAGTTCAAAATGCTCAACCCGTCGGATTCGATTGTCGACTGGGTGCTTGAAATGATCCCACAGATGGGGGCTGGCTGGTGCCCGCCGGGGATGCTGGGCATCGGCATTGGCGGGACAGCGGAAAAGGCGATGACGCTCGCCAAGGAATCGCTGATGGGCGATATCGACATGGCGCAGTTGAAGGAACGCGGGCCGCAGAACGATATCGAGCGCTTGCGGATCGAGATTTTTGACAAGGTCAACGCGCTCGGCATCGGCGCACAGGGACTGGGTGGACTGGCGACGATCCTCGACGTCAAAATCATGGATTATCCGACACATGCGGCGTCCAAGCCGGTCGCGATGATCCCGAATTGCGCTGCAACGCGCCATGCTCATTTTCATCTGGATGGCTCGGGCCCGGCCTATCTGGAACCACCCAAACTGTCTGATTGGCCCGATGTGAACTGGACGCCTGACAAGGCGGCGATCCATGTCGATCTCGACACGCTGACGCCGGAAATCGTTGCCGGCTGGAAGCCGGGCGATCGGTTGCTCCTCAACGGAAAGATGCTCACCGGTCGCGATGCTGCGCACAAGCGCATCGCCGATATGCTGGCCAAGGGAGAAGCGTTGCCGGTCAGTTTCAAGGGTCGTGTCATCTATTATGTCGGGCCGGTTGATCCGGTGCGCGACGAAATCGTCGGCCCCGCAGGTCCGACCACCGCGACACGCATGGACAAGTTCATGGATATGATGCTCGATCAGGGCCTGCTCGCCTGTGTCGGCAAGGCCGAGCGGGGGCCTGCGGCGACGCAGAGCATTGCCAATCACAAGTCGGCCTATTTGATGGCGGTGGGTGGTGCCGCCTATCTCGTTGCGCGGGCGATCAAGGCGTCTAAGGTCGTCGGCTTCGAAGATCTCGGGATGGAAGCGATCTATGAGTTTACCGTGCAGGATATGCCGGTGACAGTTGCCGTCGATAGCGCCGGGGAGAATGTCCATGTGACCGCGCCGGTGATGTGGCGGAAGAAGATCGCGGACGAAGGTCTGTTACTGCCAGCGTGATCTGGCTTCCCGCGACTCTACTCGGCGGCTTGTTGCAGGCTTGGCGGACTGCGGTGCAACAACGGGTTCGGGCCGAACTTTCGGTCAACGCGGCCGGACTTGTGCGGTATCTGTACGGTTTTCCAGTCGGCTGCCTGCTGCTGTCGGCGTATCTCGTTGTGCGGCATATCGGGATTCCGGATCATGGTTCGGGCTTTTGGATCAATGCAGGCCTTGGCGGGCTCTCGCAGATTCTGGGAACCAACCTGCTCATCATGGCCTTTGGCTTTAGGAACTATGTCGTCGGCACCGCCTATGCCAAGACGGAGGCCGTGCAGGGTGCAGTTCTGGCGATGATCCTGCTTGGAGAGCATCTCTCCGTGTTGACTTGGATCGGCATTGCCGTTGGCGTCGCGGGTGTCCTTGTCCTGTCGACCGGGGGACAGAGGCTGCGACTGAGCCAGCTTGCACAACCGGCAGCCCTGTGTGGCCTTGGGGCGGGCTTTCTGTTTGCAATGACCGCAGTCTTCATCAAGCGAGCAACACTTTCGATTGAGACGTCTGACAAGGTACTGGCGGCGCTTCTGACGCTGGTTGCCGTGCTTTTCCTTCAGACGCTGATGCAGGGCGCCTATGTCATGTTGCGCGAGCGCGAACAGTTTGCGTCCATCTTTCGCAGTTGGCGCATATCCGGGCAAGTCGGGCTGTTAGCGGCACTGGGTTCGGCCTGCTGGTTTACCGGCTTCGCCACCGCGCCGGTCGCGCTCGTCCGCGCGGTCGGGCAGGTAGAAGTGATCTTTACCTTGGGCTTCGGTCATTATTATTTGAAGGAACCACTGGCCCGCAGTGAATTGATCGGCCTGTTGACCGTTGCCGCCGGCGTTGTCCTCGCATTGCTAGGGAGTTTCTAGCGCCGCAACACGTCTTCCTCGGCGGCGGTAAAGGCGGATTGCCCTGCCGGCGCGTCATCGGGAACTGCGCTTATGAAGAACGCGATCCCGGTTCCATTCGCGCGATCGATCCACAAACCCGAGCGCAGGCCATAGGCCTCGCCAGCATGGCCGATACGTGGGCGGCGATCGCCAAACGGATCGTCGTGACAATCGGCCCGGGCGCTGGCCAATGTCTGGACGGCGAGGCCATAAGTGCAATTGAAGCCCTTTTCGGTTTCGCCATTCAGTCCATTAAACCGCCATTCGGCCCCAATCAGTGTGTTGATGGAAGCCGGTGACAGAAAGCGATCGCCCCCGCGTAGGATCATTTTTCCGACGCGGGCCAGATCGCGCATGGAAATCCGCACGCCCCCCTGCGGCGAAAACAGCGCCCCGTTCGTCCCCGGCGCGTAGCGGGAAAGATCGCACGACCCATCAGCCGCGGGGAAAACCGGACAAGCTGGGCGCACGCCCTTCAGATCATCGCGCCGCACATGACCCTGCCCGTTCGTCAGGACGACGGCATGCGCCACGGCGGCGTCGCTGCATGTCGTCCAGTTGAGGCACGCATCAAGCGTCAACGGCACAAACACTAGCCGCGCCATCAATTGGTCGAACCGTTCGCCGGTTGCCTGTTCCATCACACTTGCGACCACCGGGAAATTGAGATTGGTATAGCGAAAATAGCTGCCCGGTCTGTGCGTGCCATCCCAAGCGCGTGGATCGCGCAAGCGGTTCTCGAGCGTTTCGCCGAGCGGGATGATGTAATCGGCGCCATCGGTCAGGCTCGACTGGTGCGAGAGCAGCATCCGCAAGGTAATCGGCACATCGGGAAAGGCAGGATTGCGCAAACGCCAGCCGAGCCAGCTCGAAACGTCGCGATCAAGATCAAGCGTTCCCGACTCGACCAATCGCATCACGCCCAGCGCGGTCACCAGCTTTGAAACCGAAGCAATTCGCACCGGATCGTCGGCCGTTGCCCGGCGCCGTGCGATCGGGTCGGCAAACCCCTTGGCCCACACCTTGTCGGGCCGGTCGGCATCGAACGCAACGATGACCGTCACGCCATAGGCGGGAGGCTTCACCCAAGTTGCCGCGCATCCCGACAAGCCAAGCAGAAGCGCGATTGCGCGGATGATCCTGACTGGCCTCAACGCCTTAGTCGAAGACCGTGTTCAGCGTTTCCACCGCCGTCGCATAATCCTGCATGAAATCCTGCACGACCGACCGCGCCGAGACGATGTTGGTGACCAGCCCGACGCCTTGCCCGACGAAATAGGTGACCAGTTCGCGCGCTTTTTCATTGCCGCCCTCGGCCGCCTTGGTCGCGCGGTGGATTGCGGGTTCGGCGATCAGGGATTGCATCGGCATGGGCAAGGCGCCGGGACTGTCCGGCCCTTCCCAGGCATCGGTCCAGGCGGATTTGAGCTGGCGCGAATATTTGCCCGTTCGCCCCTTGGATCGCACCGTATCGCGTGAGCGGGCATCGACCATTTTTTCCCGGAAGATCTGGCTGGTTTCGCTTTCGACTGTCGCGAGCCAGACCGAACCCGTCCACGCCCCCGCCGCCCCCATCGTCATGCACGCGGCCATCTGCTCGCCGGTCATGATCCCGCCAGCGGCCAACACCGGGCAATCATAGCCCGCAGCCTTGAGCGCGCGGACGACTTCGGGGATCAGCACCAGCGTTGAGACTTCGCCGCAATGACCGCCCGCTTCGCCGCCTTGAGCAACGATAATGTCAACGCCCGCCGCAGCCAATCGCAGTGCGTGTTCCTTGGCGCCTGCAAGCGCGGCCACCGGAATTCCATGATCGCGGCCCATCTGAATCATCGCCGGTGGCGGCACACCGAGCGCGTTGATGATCATCTTGATCGGATGCTTGAAGGCCACTTCGAGCAATTCCATTGCTTCCTCAGGCCAGAACGGCGGTGGTGCATCGTCGCTCCGCGCCCGTGCATGATCACCTGCGGGCTCGACCCCGTGCTCCTTTAGCAAATGATCCACAAAATCCTTGTGACCCTGAGGGATTCGCTCTGCGAGCTTTTTGGACGTCAGGTCCTTTTCGGCCTTCACGGCCATGTTCTCGGGGATGAGGACATCAAGGCCATAGGGTTTGCCATCGACATGCGCGTCGATCCAGTCGAGTTCGATCGCCAGCTGCTCGGGGTTGAACGCCGTCGCGCCCAGTACACCAAAGCCTCCGGCCTTGCTCACCGCCGCGACCACATCGCGACAATGGGAAAATGCGAATAGCGGAAATTCAATACCCAATTGATGGCAAAGTTTCGAAGTCATTGATTGCCTCTCCTTTGCGCCTGTGTATCACTCGGAACGGAGAGGGAAACCCCATGTCGAAGACGATTATCATCCTGATTGCACTGATTGGCGGTATCCTGCTGGGCGTTGTCGCGGGAACGCGCTTTGTCGATGTGGCGGATGTGGTGGGGACGCTGTGGCTCAATGGCCTCAGGATGACCGTGGTCCCACTCGTTGTAGCGCTTCTGATCACCGGCATAGCGCAGACTGCTGATGCCGCACGAGCCGGGCGACTCGCCGGAAGGGCAGTGCTCACGATGCTGGCGATCCTGTGGAGTTCATCTCTCCTCGCAGCCGTCATGATCCCAACGCTGCTGGCACTTTTCCCGATGCCAGAAGGCGCAGCCGATGCACTGAAGGTTGCAATGGGCAGCGCGATCAAGCCGGGAGATGTGCCACCCTTTGGTGATTTCGTCCGCGCGATGGTGCCGACCAACCCGATCGCGGCGGCCGCCAGCGATGCGATCCTTCCGCTCATGATCTTTACTGCAGCCTTTGCCTTTGCCGCACTTCGCCTGCCCGATGAAAAGCGCAAATCGATCACCGGCCTGTTCGAAGCGATTGCTGATGCCATGGTGATCATCATCAACTGGGTGCTGGCAATTGCTCCGGTAGGGGTGTTCGCTTTGGCCTTTGGGGTGGGCGCCAAGGCAGGAACGGCGGCTCTCGGCGCACTGGCCCACTATGTCTTCATCCTGTCCGCGCTGGGCGTCATCATCTGGCTGGCGTCTTTCGTGCTGGCCGTGTTCGGGGCGCGGCGGGGTTTGTCCGCTTTCTTCAAGGCATCGACCGAAGCACAAGCCGTGGCGATTTCGACCCAGTCCTCGCTCGCGTCACTGCCCGCGATGCTGAAGGGCGTGAAGGCGCTTGGCGTGTCGGAAGCGAAGGCCGATGTTGTTCTGCCGATGGCTGTCGCGATCTTCCGTGCGACTGGTCCAGCGATGAACCTTGGTGTCGCACTCTACATCGCCTATTGGTATGGAATGGAACTGACGCCGACCCAGATCGCGGTCGGGATTGCGGCAGGCGCCACCACCACGCTCGGCGCAGTCAGCCTGCCCGGTTCGGTCAGCTTCGTCAGTTCGATTGCACCGATCTGCCTGGCAATGGGTGTACCTGTCGAGCCACTGGGGCTGCTGATCGCGGTCGAGACCTTCCCTGACATTTTCCGTACGCTCGGCAATGTCACGATGGACATGGCGGTAACGGCAACGGTCGCCGAACGAAGCAGAGATTGAGACATTCAAAGAGAGGAACTGTCATGAAATACCGCACTTTGGGCCAGGGACTGAATGTTTCCGCGATCGGCGTCGGCTGCATGCCGATGATTCGCGACGGCAATATCAACTATGGTGGGGACGCCGATCCCGATGAAGCAATTAAGACGATCCACAAGGCGATCGACCTTGGCATTACCTTTTTCGACACGGCGCAAATCTATGGGCCCTTCCAGAATGAAGAACTCGTCGGCGAAGCGATCAAGGGCAAGCGCGAGGGACTGGTGATTGCAACCAAATTCGGATTCCGGTTCGAGGGCAATCAGATTACCGGAGTGGACGGAAGCGCGGCCAACGCAAGGGCGTCGGTGGAAGGATCGCTAAAGCGGTTGGGCATCGAAACGATCGATCTGTTTTATCAGCACCGTGTCGATCCAAATGTGCCGATCGAGGATACGGTTGGCGGGATGGCCGAGCTGGTGAAGGAGGGCAAGGTGCGCCATATTGCGCTTTCGGAAGCCGGCCCGGACACGATCCGTCGTGCGGCAAAGGTCCATCCTATTACCGCGCTCCAATCGGAATACTCGCTGTGGGAACGCGACATCGAAACGGACATTCTTGCCGCCTGTCGCGAAAACGGGATCGGTTTCGTCCCTTATTCCCCCCTCGGTCGCGGTTTCCTTGCAGGAACGATCCGCAGCCTCGATGAACTGCCCGCAAATGACTGGCGCCGCAGCGATCCACGTTATCAGGGCGAAAATCTGGCGGCCAACCTCAAGGTCGTCGATGCCATTGGGGCCGTCGCGGCCAAACACAACGCATCGAACGCGCAGATCGCGCTCGCCTGGCTGCTCGCACAGGGCGAAGATATTGTCCCAATTCCGGGCTTCAAGCGTCGCCTGACGATGGAAGACAGCGCCGGTGCGGTCGATGTGACGCTCGACATCGATGATCTCGCCGCGCTTGAGGCTGCAGCACCGCGCGGTGGCACGGCGGGACCGCGCTATGGCGAACGCGCGATGAAGATGGTGAGGCTCTAGGCGCCCATCCAGCGCCAGATCCCGGCAATCGGCCCGCCAAGCATCGGATGAAGCCAGGTTGCGAGCAACCAGAGGACAATTCCCGCCAGTACGACCGTGCGTCCCGGCCAGGCTGTGCCCCAGCTGCTCTTGCCGGAAAGCTGGTTGGCAAACGGTATGAAGCTGGTCCGGCTCGACCAGTCACGCCAGCTCTCGCCCATCAAGGCCGCTTTCTTTGCGTCCTGCCCTTTGGAACCAGCCAACGCGAGGAAACCGATCGCGACGGTCAGCGCGATGACCTTGGGTTGCGGGCTGACCAGAAAATGAACCAGCGCCCAGGATGCGAAGCCCCACATCATCGGATGGCGTGTGATCGCGAATACACCGCGAGCCGGTTTTGCCGTCGCGGCCTTTGCCACGTCGGGTGGACCAGGCAGGGCCGGGTTCCCGACCAGCGAGCCGGTGAAAAGAATGCTGCCGACAAGCATCAACAATGTGGCCAATGTCCACAAACCGTCTCCAGCGGCCCAGGCCGGGGTTCCGGCAGGCGCAGACTGAAAAGCAAAGATCGCCCAAACGAACGTCGCGATTGACACAAGCGAGTAAGCGCCAAGAAAGCCGTTCGGTCCGAGCGCTGTCACAAGTGCTGCCCTCAACGGGTGGGACAGCAGAAAATGTGTGCCGACAAAAGCGGCGAGTGCAACAATCAACATTTCCATATCGTCCTCCTAAGATTCAGCGATCATACGCCTTTGGCAGATTGCCTTCTTTCGGGTTTGCATAGCGCGTGCGGAGACGCGTCTGGCGTGTTTCGAGCGACTGGCTGACGCCATCGATCCAGACGGCCTCCACGCCTGAAGTCACTTCAAGCGGATCGCCATCCCAGATTACCACGTCTCCACGGCGTCCGGTTTGGAGCGATCCAATTTCAGCGCCCATGCCAATCACCTGTGCCGGCTTCGACGTGATCGCGGCAAAGGCGTCATCCCAGGTCATGCCGGTCGCCCCTGGCACCCGCAGGAGAGCGACCAGATTTCCCGCATATTGCGTTGCATGCATCGCCTGGCGAGTGTCGTCATCATCGATCATGCCGATCGCAACCGTGACGCCCGCGGCCTTCATGCGCCCGACATTGGATTGCGTTGCAGCAATCTGTTCGAATGCTGCTGGCAGGTCGTTCACGGCGGAAGCGATGACCGGCACGCCAGACGCGGCAATCTGCGACGCCACGCGCCAGCCCTCGGTCGCGCCGACAAGGACAAGATTGAGTGTGGGGTAATCGCGCTTGAGCGACAACATAGCCAGGATATCGGCGGCACTTTCGACGTGGGCAATCAGTCTCTGTGCGCCAGTCACAACCGGCACAAGCGCTGCGGCGTCCGTCTGCTTGAGTCGCGAATTCTCACGCAGGCGACCTGCCTGATAGTCGCGCGTCTCGGACAGCGCATCGCGAAACGCTGCAATGAGCGCGGGACGGCTGCCACCTGCGCGTTGGGAGCCCCCTTCGCCGAACTCGATAAACTGGAACGCCTTGCTCTTTGTGATCGGATCGGGATCGGCCCCGGTGTCAATGACCGCGCCCTGTCCAGCAAAGATCGCCGCGCCCGCTTCCGGAGAAACGACGGCGCGTGTGACGCCAGCAGCGCGGTTGACAGAAATCGCCTCGACATCGGGATTGATGGCAAGCGCGATATCGAGCGCCGCTGAATACGGGGTCGACTTTGCAGATGTGTCATTGGCTTCATCGACCGCATCAACGCCGGCTAGCCCGATGCGCGAAAAACCCGCAACAATCCCCGGCGTCACCCATTTGCCCGTCGCATCAATCCGTTGTGCGCCTGCAGGAACCGTCACGTTGCGGCCCGAAGCCACGATGCGACCATTGCTGAGGACGACGGTGCCACCCTCAATCGGAGGGCTGCCATCACCGATGACGAGCTTTCCGCCTGTTATGGCAATCGTCTGACCGAATGCGGGAGCCGAAAGGAGGGCGAGGAGCGGAAGGAGGAGACGCTTCACTTCGTATCTCCTTCACCAGGCTGGCCCAGCTCGAAATCGCTGACCGGCCGTCGCTTTGGATCGTTGGCATCATAGAGCAGCGCGCCATCGATCCAGACCTTTTCCGGCCGCGTGTAAACCGAAAGCGGATTGCCGTTCCACAGTACGACATCGGCCATCTTGCCCGGCTTCAAGCTGCCGGTTTTATCTGCAATGCCCAATGCCTTTGCCGGGTTGTAACTCAGCCACTCCCACGCGACTTCATCGGTAATATTTATTCCCATTCTTCGCCCGTCGGCGAGTGCCTTGGCCGCTTCCTGATAGAGCCGCTGGATACCGTTGGCATCGTCGGAATGAACGATCGCGCACGCCCCAGCTTGGGCGACGAGCGGAATATTCTCGTTGATCGCATCATAGGATTCCATTTTGAATCCCCACCAGTCCGCCCACATCGCCGCACAGATGTTGTTTTCCTTGAGCAGATCGGCAATTTTGTAGGCTTCGACGGCGTGGTGGAATGCGCTGATCTTGTAACCGAATTCCTTCGACATATCGATCACTTGCGCCATTTCGTCAGCGCGGTAGCAATGGTTCTGGACGAGAATTTCCCCCGACAGCACGCCCGCGAGGGTTTCAAGCTGGAGGTCACGGGTCACCGTCTCGCCCTTTTCCAACTTGCGCTTGTATTCGGCGGCGCGGATCCATGTCTGCCGGTTGACGGCCATGTTGCCCATACGCGTGGAAGGCATCTGGTTGCGGCCGCCATAGACCCGCTTGGGGTTCTCACCGCACGCCATTTTAAGGCCATAGGGCGCACCTGGAAACTTCATTCCCTGGACCGTGCGGGCATAGACATTCTTGAGGACGACCGAACGTCCACCGAACAAATTTGCCGAGCCCGGCAGGATCTGGAGCGTTGTGATCCCGCCATTGGCGAGCGCACGACTGAACCCGGGATCCTGCGGCCAGACACTGTGTTCGGCCCAGACTTCGGAGCGCACCGGGCCCGTTGCTTCATTGCCGTCCGAATGGGCATCGACACCGGGTGATGGATAATCGCCGAGGTGCGAATGGACATCGATGATTCCCGGCGTCACCCATTTGCCCGTGCCGTCGATCGTGACGGTCCCTGCCGGGGCCGCAATGTCAGCAAGTGCCCCGGCGACCGAGACAATCTTTCCATCAGCAAAAAGCACCGAGCCATGCTCGATCCGTCCGCCTTCGCCGTCATAAATCGTGACGTTGCGAACCAGTGTCGGCACACCAGGATAGGGTTTGTAGGTTGAAGGATAGGGGTTGGGATTGACCTTGAGAGCAACCTTGTCCGCTACGTTGGCAGGCTTTGCACCCGAGCCCGACGAGCATCCTGCCAATAACACCAAAACCGAAACCCAATGTGTACGCATGCTATTTTACTCCATGCATCAGATATTTGAGCGGGAAGGAAAAGGCCAGGAGGACCACGCCGAAGCCGATCGAGACCCAGCCAATTGTCGTGAAGACTCCAATGTAGGTGTCGAGACTGACCTTCAGATTGGTGACCTGACCGCCAACCGTCTCCACACTTGCCACCTGGGCGATCATCCCGGCAAAATATTGTGCGACTGATATTGAAAGGAACCAGACGCCCATCATCATACCGACGATTCGGGCGATAGACAGTTTGGTGATCATGCTGAGGCCAACCGGTGAAATGCATAGTTCGGCAATAGAGTGGATCAGATAGAGACCGGCCAGCCATGCCATTCCAACCTTGAAACTCGATCCGGCAAAATTCGCGCCCCAGACGAGGAACAGGAAGCCTGCGCCGACACCCATCAGGGCAATCGAAAACTTGATCGGAATTGATGGCTCGAGCCCGCGCTTTGCAAGGCCGCCCCAGATCATGCTGAATATGGGCGCAAGGAGCACAATGAACAGGGCGTTGAAGATCTGTGTCTGTCCCGCAGGCATCAGATAGACGGTCTGTTCGATCATCCCCGATTTGATGTAAATCATTCCCAGAAACGACAGCAGCCCTACGACGCCAAAACCGATTGCCATGGTCCGCTTTGTCGGCGCTTCTTCTCCACTCGCGAAGAACCACCATCCGAGCCATGCAGTGCCAAATACAAGTAGGGCTGCGACAACATAGTAGGAAACAGCAAAGGCGCGGAACATCGCAAATAGAGGGGTAGTCCAGCCAATTTCGAGAACAGTGTTCCGCTCAGCAAAAAGGGTCAGCGACGATCCGGCCTGTTCGAACAATGTCCAGAACACGACGTTGAAGACAATGAGCACCATGGCGGCGACCATCATCTGGAGTTCCTGCCGCGAGCCCTTGATCCACGACCAAACGAGGATGAGGGGAACACCGAAAAGAAAGGTGATAAACAGCGCCTTGCCCATGATTGGCAGGCCGAGGACATAGCCGATGATGCCGGTTCCGGCGGCTGGCTTCACATAGTTCATCAGGTTGGAAAAGAGGAACCAGAAGACCGGGACGGTCGCCAGTGCTGCACCATAGATATACCAGTCCTTGCTGGCGTCGGCGTTCGCCGGCCGTTCGCCATAGCCTTTGAGGCGCCCACCATCGAACTGGAACAGCAGCCATGAACAGCCCATGCCTATTGCCGCCAGCCCGAAGCCAGCCCAGAAGCCAATTGTCTGGGCCAGGATCGGGCAGAAGAATTGCGATATCAGCGAGCCAAGGTTGATGCCCATGTAGAATATCGTGAAACCCGCATCCCGGCGTCGATCGCCATCCTGATAGAGTGATCCGACAATCGTCGAGATATTCGGTTTGAAAAAGCCGTTGCCAATGGTCACCGTTGAAAGGCCAAGGAGGAGCATCAGGACAAAGAAGGACGATCTTTCGCCGCCCGACTTGAACGTGCCTTCGTCGAATTTGCGGACTTCCTTGCCATCGGCGGCAAGAAGCGAAACCGACTTGTCCTCATTGCCCTTGATGAGCAGAGTCTGACCGCCAAGCGTGACCGACTTGGTCGCTTCTTCTCCCTTGCCCTGGACGACGATTTCGTATTTCTGGCCATCGATCGTTGCGATCGGTTTGGCAGATTCACCGGTCCCGCTAAAGCACAGGATGAAATAACCCAGCGACATCATCAGCGCACCGAACTTCACCGAGCGTTTCGAACCGAGATAATTGTCGGCGATCAAACCGCCGACAAGCGGCGTCAAATATACAAGCGCGGTAAACCCGCCATAGAGCCCTGCAGTCGTCGTGTCGCTGAAGAGGAAATGGTTGGCGAGATACAAAGTGAGGATCGCGCGCATGCCATAATAGCCGAAGCGCTCCCACATTTCGGTCGTAAACAGCCGCTTGAGTTGGTGAGGGTGTCCGAACCAACCGCCCGTTGCCTGCAAGTCAATCGCCGTAACGTCCATTGGCGCTGCACCTGGTTCGACCGGTGCGTCATTGATGTTATCCGTCATGGCGCCTTGCGCTCCCCTTTTTTATGCCCTCGCCGGTTGTCCGGCAGCGTTGGGCCGGAGACTAGCGGCGAATCCGTAACCCTCAAGCAATTTTATTGCGCGAGTTTTATTGCTTCGTCCCGCAGCAATCTGACGCGATCCTTCGTGCGCATATGCGTCCCGTCCGAAAAGATGCCGGCACCGGTTTTCCGTCCGAACCGCGTCCAGAAGCGCGCGGCAGATGCTGGATCATAGCCAGCCGCTTTCATCAGCTTGAGGGAAAGCAGGTCGGCTTCGGTTTCGGTTGCGCGAGTATTGGCCGCCGATCGGCCGATCCTGTCGAGCCGTTCGCTATGTTTCAAAATATTGTGCGCCATTTCATGGGCAATGATGAATGCAAGCTCATTATCATCTTGCGTCTGTTCCAATACTCCGGTTGTGATCTGGACAATTGCGCCATCGGCCGCAGCATTGAGCTTTCTGCCCGTGACCAGCTCGACCCGCGATGCACAGCCGGCAAGGCCGGTCAGCGTAACCGTCTTGCGTATGCCCGCGCGCTCAACTTCCAATAGGACGGGCGGCGTGGAAAGAGCCTTGGCCAGCGTGTCGTCAAATCGCGCCACGCCTTCATAACCCGTCCCGCCCGTAAGGCCGATGCCATTGATGGACAGGATCCAGTCCCCTTGCTTCAAGCCGGCCTTTGCGGCTGCGCCATTGATTGACAGCGTGAGTACGGCCGGCGCATCGCCCAACCCGAATAATGCCCGTGCGTCGGCCCGAACCGCCTTGCCATATTGGCCGAGTGTGTGGATGCGCAATCCGGCAAGCGGTGCGGTCGTGGCCGGGCAGAGTTCAATGCCGTCGCGCGCCAGTGCATAACCAATATTCCCGACGCGTTCGTCGTAGCTCTGCAATTGGTCAAGGATGACCTGGTTTGCATTGGCCGGAACAGCGGCCAACAATATAGCAGCCAGGATCGCCATCGATTGCGCCTAGGCCGCCAGTTCGTCTGCATTGAGCGCATAGAGCATCCCGGCGCCCGCTTCGGCTGAGGCCTTGAGACCAAGCGCCTCGGTGACAATATGGGCAATGAAGAAGGTAGCGCTCGCCTGCTTGGATTTGAGAAAAGACGGATCGCCTTCACCCGTCGCAAGATGCTTGGCGGCAAGCCGCGCCTGCCGTTCAAGCAACCAGCCGGCAGTTGCAACCGATGTCATCGTCAGGAAAGGGACGCTGCCCGCCAGCCGGTCGTCACTCTCGGATTCAAGCATCCATTGCCCGACGGCTTCGACCGCGTTGATCAGTGCAGTCAGCCGACCATCCTGCACCTCGTTGCGCATCTCCGCTAAGAGAATTGCAAGCCCCGTGCCGCCATCGCCTGCCAGCTTGCGGCCGACAAGGTCAGCCGCCTGGATTCCGTTGGTCCCTTCATAAATTGGCGCGATCCGCGCATCGCGATAGTGCTGGGCGGCTCCGGTTTCCTCTATGAAACCCATCCCTCCGTGGATCTGGATACCGAGCGATGCCACCTCGCACCCGACATCGGTTCCCCAGGCCTTGGCCAGTGGTGTCACAAGATCGAGGCGCTGCCTTGCGCCCTCAATACCCAGATGGTGCCGGTCGACCTGAGCGGCGGCATAATAGAGCAATGCCCGTGCGCCCTGTGTCAGTGCTTTCATGCGGAGCAAGGTGCGGCGAACATCGGGATGCTCTATGATCGCCACGGATTGCGCTCCCGCACCCGACGCGCGCGCGGACTGGATCCGGTCACGGGCATAGCCAAGCGCCTGCTGCGTCGCGCGTTCGGCAATCTGGACACCCTGCAGCCCGACATTCAGCCGCGCATTGTTCATCATTGTGAACATCGCCCGCATTCCGCCCATTTCGGCGCCGATCAGATGGCCGGTGCAGGCATCATTGTCACCATAGGACATGACGGCGGTCGGGGAGGCATGGATGCCGAGCTTGTGTTCGATCGAGACGCAACGCAGGTCGTTCGCACTTCCATCCGGTCGTACCTTGGGGACAAGGAAAAGCGAAATGCCGCGCGTACCGGCGGGGGCACCCGGCGTGCGGGCGAGGACGAGGTGAACGATGTTCTCAGCCAGATCATGTTCGCCAAACGTAATGAAGATCTTGGTGCCCTTGATATTGTAACTGCCATCGGCGTTGGGGGACGCCGTCGTTCGCAGTGCCCCAACGTCCGAACCCGCGTTTGATTCGGTCAGGTTCATCGTGCCGGTCCACTCTCCGGTAGTGAGTTTGGGCAAATACAGTGCGCGTTGTTCGTCACTTCCGTGCGCCAGCAGTGCCTCGACGGCGCCCGACGTGAGGATCGGGCAAAGGGTGAAGCCCATGTTCGCGGTGCCCAGATCTTCCAGAACGACAAAGGCCAGCGCGTGCGGCAGGCCTTGGCCGCCAAAGCCAGTCGGCCCGTCAATCGTTCCCCAGCCGCCATCGACATAGGCCTGATAGGCGGCCTTGAACCCCGGCGGCATCGTCACCCTGCCGTCCGCCCATTTTGGATTGTGGGTATCGCCAACACGGTTGAGCGGCGCCCATTCGCCCGCCGCAATTGCACCTGCGCCCTCAAGGATCGCATCGATCATGTCAGGTGTTGCTTCGGAAAAAGCGGGATGTGCGGCAAGATCTGCGATACCGGTCACCGTATCGAGGACAAAGCGCTGTTCGGTGATGGGGGGATTGTAGCTCATGTCAATATACCGCCGGGTTGCGTGATTGGATGCGGCATACTAGCGCCGCCGCGTGACCACCCTAAAACCGCCTTTCGAAACACTTGTCCAGCCTTATGGGCCCGATTCCGTTGCATTGGCTGCGAAGCTGATCGCGGATGGCCAATGCGTCGCCGTGCCGACCGAGACGGTCTATGGACTGGCGGCGGATGCGACGAACGGCAAAGCGGTTGCCGGCATCTATGCGGCGAAAGGCCGGCCAAGCTTCAATCCGCTGATCGTCCATGTCCGTGATCTCGCGGCAGCGGAGCGGATCGCTGTCTTTGATGATGCCGCGCGGGCTCTCGCGATGCGATATTGGCCGGGGCCTTTGACTCTGGTTCTCCCGCTCCGTCCGGACAGCGGGATTGCCAGCCTTGTCACCGCCGGCCTCTCGACGATTGCGATCCGTGTTCCGGCGCATCCCGCCATGCAAGCGCTGCTCGTCGCGACGGGAAAGCCGCTCGCCGCCCCATCCGCCAACGCTAGCGGGCGCATCAGCCCGACCCGCGCTGGCCATGTTCTCAAGAGCCTTGAAGGCCGGATTCCGTTGATTATTGACGCTGGACCGACCGCGGTTGGTCTTGAATCGACAATTGTTGCCGTCGACCCGAATGGCACCCTCCGCCTCCTCCGTTCAGGGCCGGTGGATCTCGGCCTGTCGCTTGCGGCCTCGGGAGCCATCGAAGCACCGGGCCAGCTTGCCAGCCATTATGCGCCTGCAAAGCCGCTCCGCCTCGATGCGATCACGGCGAAACCGGACGAATGGCTGATCGGGTTTGGAGACGTGCCGGGCGATGACAGCCTCAGCGTCAGCGGCGATCTGACAGAAGCGGCCGCCCGATTGTTCAACGCCCTGCATGAGGCGGACGCCTCCAAACGATCGCGCATTGCCATTGCTCCCATACCCCAAACCGGGCTGGGCATCGCCATCAATGACAGGTTGAAGCGCGCCGCAGCCTGACGACCGGGGGTAGAATGGGCAGGCGTGCAGCCGCGTTGTGGCTGCCCGACTTCATGCCCGCGTCAATGCCGCCAGATTAGAATTCTGGTCACGACCGAACGGGCGATTCCCTGCCGGGACTCTCGGGATGGGCAAAGCCCACCCCGGGTGGCCTCACATGCCGTCAACGCTCTTGCTGACCAGGATATTCACCGAAACGCGGCGGTTCTGTGCCTTGCCTTCGGCCGTGTCATTGCTCGCCAGAGGATCCGATTCGGCCATCCCGGTGGGGGTCAGCATGCGATAGGGTTTCCAGCGGCAGGCCTGCTGAAGATAATTGATGACGCTCGCAGCCCGCTTTTCGCTGAGCGTCTGGTTGTATTCATCGCTTCCGACTGAATCAGTGTAACCGACAACAAGCATCAGGGCGTTATTCGTCCCTTCGGCGGCGGTTGCTGCAGCGCAGAGATCGGCTTTGGACTCACCGGACAGCGCCCACTTGCCCGTTGCGAAGTACACATTCGACGTGCTCTTGATATTATACTTGTCGATATCGGCCATGCGGCCGCGCAGTGCCTCAGTTGCGGCCGTCTGTTCGCCAAACTGCTGCTCCGTGCC
>JANLST010000491.1:0-8018 GCA_031362505.1 Sphingomonadales bacterium | reverse complement strand
CAATCCCAAAAACCGTCACCGAAAGCTTGCCAAAAGCGAATTGATCGATGCGAATTGCAATCCTCAGGCCTGCAGACGGTTATTATGTCGGATGGGAAACACCCGCAGACGATTACTCTCGCTTGTTCGGCGATGCGCTTGAGCTTCGAGACTGGAGCGACCCGGGAGATCTGACGGGCTTTGACCTGATCTTGCCGCGTCTGGCCTGGGGCTATCAGCGTGAGCCAGTCCGTTGGTATGGCCTGATCGAAGCATGGAAGGGACTGCCCTTCGCCAACAGCCTGGAGACATTGCGCTGGAACACCAACAAATCCTATTTGTTGGAACTTGAGGCGAGCGGCATTTCCATCGTTCCCACTCTCGTTACGCCCTCGCTTGGAACTGCCGATATCGATGCTGCCCGCACCTTGTTTGATTCCAGCGCATTGGTCGTGAAGCCGACCATCTCCGGTGGAGCTGAAGGGACATATCGGATCCGACCGACCGATTTGATCCCCGGTGATGCGATGGGCGTGGAAATGTTGATACAGCCCCTCATCCCGACAATTGCCGATGAAGGCGAGTACAGCCTTTTTTACTTCGGCGCCCGTTTCAGCCATGCGATCCTGAAGCGACCAGCCGCCGGTGATTTCCGCGTACAGGAACAGTTTGGCGGCAAGGAAGTAACGATCAAACCACCAGCTGCTGCCTTTTCGCTGGCCGAGGCCACGCTTTCCGTTGCTCCCGCTCCATTGCTCTATGCGCGGATCGATATGATCCGCGACTCCAAAGGCACCTTTCGATTGATGGAACTCGAACTGATCGAACCGGCGCTTTACCTCAGCCATGCGCCCGACGGCGGATCTCTGTTTGCAGATGCGGTTTTTGATGCAACCGTTTCGGGCTAGACCGGTTGACTTCAGTCTGCGCCTTCGCCAAGGGCCTGCCTCGCCCGAGCGCAACCATGGACAGGTGGCCGAGTGGTTAATGGCAGCAGACTGTAAATCTGCCCGCGAGAGCGTACGCTGGTTCGAATCCAGCCCTGTCCACCACCTTCCCTCCCGCGAAGGTTCGCGCAAGACCGCAGAATCCCCGGAAAACCTAGAGATAGGTTCCCGCAGAAGCCCGCTGCATATCGTTGCGCGTCGCCTACAGCCGCGCTATAGTGTGGGGGAAGTGTGGGGGAGGATTGGTCTTCCCCCACACTCTGATCCCCGAATATGGGGGAAGAAAGTGTGGGGGAAGAATGTGGGCAAGCTGACGGCGATGGCGGTGAAGGCGGCTTTGGCGAATCCCGGCACCTATCAGGACGGCGACGGCCTGCTTCTGAAAGTGGATAAACGCGGTGGCGCGTCATGGACCTTGCGACTCCAGCGTGACGGCAAGCGCCAGGACATCGGGCTTGGCTCTGCCCGCCTGCTGACTCTGTCTGATGCCCGCGACCAGGCCAGCGGGCTGCGCAAGGCGGTCAAGGTTGAACGGCGCGATGTTCTGGCTGAAAAGAAGGACGAAGCTGCTGCGAAGGTGACGTTCCGGGAAGCTGCGCGCCAATACCACACGGAGAATGAGGCTGGCTGGAAAAGCGCAGTCTATACCCGCCAATGGCTCGCCAGCTTGGAGAACTACGCTTTCCCCAAGCTGGGCAACGTGCCGACCGGCAGCATCATGGCTTCAGACATCATCACGATACTGACGCCGATCTGGCAGGAAATCCCTGAAACCGCGCGTCAGGTGCGCAACCGGATTTGTGCGGTGTTGGATTATGCTCACGCGAAGGGCTGGCGCTCCACCGAATCCCCATCGGGGAATGGCAGCTTGAAAGCTGGTCGTGGCTTGCCTCGACAGGTGAAGGAGCGAGAGAACCGCAAGGCCATGCCATACGTCGCTCTGCCGGGCTTTCTAACTGCGTTGCGTCGAAAACCCTCATACGGACGGCTGGCGCTGGAATTGTTGATCCTGACGGGGGTGCGCAGCCAAGAGGTGCGGCTGGCGACATGGGCCGAGTTCGACCTTGAAGCCCGTCTGTGGACGATCCCAGCCGCGCACATGAAGCGGAACAAGGCGCATATGGTGCCCTTGTCCGACGCGGCGCTCGCGGTGCTGGCGAAAGCGGCAGCCTTGAAGCTGGAGGGCACCGATCAGGTTTTTCCGGGTGTCAACGGCGGCCCGATGTCCGATATGACTTTGTTGAAGGTGCTACGCGACATGAGCGAGCCCTACCACGTCCACGGCTTCCGTTCCGCCCTGACGGACTGGGCGGCGAATGAAGGCTATCCCGATGCCGTGGTGGAAGCTGCCCTCGCACACAAGACGCCTGACGCGGTGCAGGCCGCCTATCGCCGGACAACCTATCTCGGCACATCCGGCCAGCCGGGTCAGCGTGTGAAGCTCATGGGGGATTGGGGGCGCTATTGCGCCACCGGTGCGACTAGCAGCGGGAAGGTTGTGCCGATCAGAATGGCAACGGGCGGCAAATGAGCGGGCCATCAACTCTCTCCTTAACGGAAGCGGTCACCGATCTGGAATTCGGCCGTGCAGAAACTGCGGCAACAATTCTGTCGGCTCTAAGCCGAGGGTTTTGGGGCTGTAGTCGCAGTAATGCGCTTACGCGGCTAACTACAGCCGTTCACACCCTATGCGACGCTGGTTACAACAGTGACGTTAAGATTTGGGGAAAGAGAATTACCCCGTCAGCAAATGCAACCCCGCGTGTGGGCCCACTTCAGCAATTAACCCAAGCTGAGTGTCTACAGTTTCGTCTCTTCGCACCCGGCCGCGACGCACTGTGGAGCGGCATCAACCGAGGCGATGAGTATGCTGACGCGTTTGATGCGGAAGAAAGTGAGGATGGGTTCGATGAGCTCTGCGTTGACAAGGCGGATTTCGATAAACTCATGGCAAAGCATCGTGGTACTAGCAATTCGGCGAAAGCGCGTCCAACTCGAGCCGTCGCGACTATCAATTTGCCCAGCTTATCCGATAGGGACTTGAAACGCTGGTGGGACAGTTTGAGCGATAAGGAGCGTGATCTACCGATGGATAAGCTGCACAAGCAATGTGTGGCAGCGCATCCCAATAATTCAATTGCGCGGCAGCGCGTCCGTGACATCGCGCCCAAACGAAAACCCGGTCCGAGGGCCAATTAGGCCAAAATCGATGGCGTAATTGCGGCGGAAATTGCACGCGGGATTCAGCGGCCTGACAATCTGCCCGCCACGTCGAGGCTCGTGCAATTTCGCCCGGTGCCGTGTGGCGGAGTATTCCAACGTGGACGCAATCCTTTGTTCTCAGGCCGAAGCCGGCAAGATGCTGGCGATTGGCAAGACCAAGCTGTCCGAACTGCTCGCCCAGGGCGAGCTTGAATCTGTCCGTATCGGCGCGCGGCGGCTGGTCAAGATTGCCAGTGTCAGGCGGCTGGCTGGCGTCGAACCCGATCTTCTGGGAGAGACGAAGTGAACGCGGAATCCAATGCCGCTCAAAGGTTCGCTCAGTTCAGGCAACGCCCGGACATCCGGCGTATCACCTCGCAATATGCTGACTGGGTCGCCCGAGGCGACGGCTGCATCATCAATGCACAACTCTCAAGCTTGGCCATGCTGCGGCTGGCAGGTCGCATCTCGCGGCAGGAGTACCGTACATCGGTCCGCAAGCTCGCTGGCACCAGCGGTCTGCCGTTGGCGGACTTTCGACTCCTTGCCGAGTGCAGCCGGGAACTGGTTCGATCTATGCTGACTGGCTCCGGGCAGATTCCGTTCACGCCTGAGCGGTGGGACAATGACGAGGGGGAACTGTGATGACACAATCCTCACCCTCCCGCCAGTTGGCCATCTGCACGTTTGCCGACGAGAGATCTACGACGCCCAAAAGGAATGAACGCGTGCCTTGGCTGCTCATCGTGGCACTGCATCAAAAGCGGAGGGTTCGCCCAACCAAATCAGGAACGATGTTGGGCGGCTATGCCCTCAGCGGCAGTCGTAAAGATGTTAATGTCCCGCATCGAAGCCTTATCCAGCTCGATATCGACACGGTGGGGACGAAGGAAAAAGCAACGGGGCGCATTATGGAGGTAAGCCGGGCAGCGCCCACCCTCGACGAAATTAGGTCCAGTATTGATTGTTATGAATGGTGTGCGGCGTCCTCTCATTGGCATGAGCCGGGGCGGGGTGTGGTCAAATATCGCATCACCATCTTGCCCGACCGGGACATCCTGCCCGATGAGCATGAGTCGGTTCTTGAGGCGCTTGACGGGCTCTTGAAGGGCTCGTTGGATCGCGCGGCTTGGCCCTTGTCTCAGGCGTTCTATCTACCATCCTGCCCGGCAGAAAATCAGGCCGATGCTTTCTTTGTTCACAATAGAGGCACGCCATTGCCAGTCGCTGAGTTTGTCCGTCGTGGACGTGATATAATGGCCGCGCGGGAACAAGCAGAGCGGCTTCCCAAGCAGGAGCCACCCAGTCGCAATTTTGCGCCGTTATCGGAGACGCCCGAGGAAATCGCACGCGTCGAATCCATGCTAACAGCAATTCCGGCAGATATAGAACATGATCCTTGGACCCAAGTTGTGTGGGCGGTTGCAGCGACCGGTTGGGCATGCGCAAAAAAACTTGCGCGTGATTGGAGCACGACCTGCGCAGAAAAATGGGACGAAGAGGCCTTCGAAAGTGTGTGGCGGTCATTTGACCCTGCCCGAGGGGAAGCTATCGGCTTTGGCACCCTAGTCTATATTGCCAAACAGCGTGGCTGGGTGGAGTCGACCGCGATCGACGCCAAACGGATTAACGGCCACGGAGGCGACGTCAAAAACGGTCAGATTTTCGCGCTGACGTTTCGGGGCCGCTTGCTGCATGTTCATGAGACCAACGAATGGTTGGTTTTCGACGTTAATCAAGGTTGGATTTACGCACCACCCCTCGAAGCGGATCGTGCCGCCAAGGAAATCCTGCGGATACTGCGAGATCATGTGGTCGAGCGCTACAAATCCGCGCCCGATGAGCAAGCAACGAAGCGGTTGATGGCGCACGTCGAGCGGACGAGCAAACTACCACACCTCCGCGCCATGATCGAAACGGCAAAGTCTGAGCCCGGAATGACGGTCCGGCTGAGCGAATTTGACAACGATCCTATGTTGCTGGGCGTCGGAAATGGCGTGCTCGATCTGAGCAAGGGGGGCCTGTTGCCAGTTGCCCCGACAACGCTGGTCAGCAAGCGTTGCAACGTTAGCTTTGATCCGATCGCAACATGTCCCCGTTTCGAGATGTTCATGCTTGAAGTGCAACCCGATGACGAAAATCGCAGATTCGTACAACGCTTTTTGGGCTACTGCTTGACAGGGCTCGTCACCGAACAAATTTTTGCATTTTTGCACGGACTCGGTGCGAACGGAAAGAGCGTGATGATTGAGATACTCGCGTGGCTACTTGGCGACTACGCGCTCAAGATTCAGACTGAAATGCTGATGCGGCACCAGCGCAGTCCGCACGGGCCCAGTCCAGACATCGTGGCGCTTAAAGGCATTCGGCTTGCCTATGCCAATGAAACTGAGGAAGGTCAGCGGCTTGACGACGCGCGCGTAAAGGACATGACGGGAGGGGATACGCTTACTGGCCGAGTACCCTACGGAATCGCCGCTATCACATTTACGCCAACGCACAAGCTGGTCGTCGTAGGCAACCATAAGCCGGATATTGCCGATACGTCACATGGTATGTGGCGGCGTGTAATGTTGATACCATTTGATCAAACCATCCCCAAGGAATGCCAAGATTCTCAATTGTTGGACAAGCTGAAAACAGAGGGTTCTGGCATATTGAACTGGATGCTCGACGGATTGTGGCAGTGGAAAAGGGACGGTTTGCAGGTGCCCGACGCGATCAAGGCTTCGACAGGGGCATACCGCGAGGAACAAGACATACTGGGCGAGTGGATATTTGACCGTTGCAATACCGGCACTGGATGCTCAGCAACTAAACGTGAACTCTATGATGATTACGTAGGCTGGGCGCGCGCCAACGGCCATGGCGTTTTGGCTCAAGGCAGGTTGACGAGACGCCTGCATGAGCGGGGGTATCGCCTTGCTCCTGACAAGCGCACGATGAACGGGATCTCCCTGAAACCAAACGCCCCATTCCTTTCGAGAAATGTATGACTTCGTGCGTGCGCACTTTGCGCACTTTTGATCCCAGAAACCAAAACCTTTCCTATAGCTCTCTCTATAGGGAGTTTTATGAAAACGGATTGAAAGTGCGCAAAGTGCGCACGCCCCCCAGTCAGAATGAACCGAAATCAGACTCTTGATCCGCTAACCACCATCGAGAATGGCCATGAGCGCATACATCGCCGAATTAAACAGGCAACTTCCTCAACCATCACACCCGGTCGCGATCCCATTAAATCTGCGCCAGCGGTTCGTCGAGTGGTATGGCAGCTTGCCACCCTTTTCCCGCAACCGGCCGTTCGCGATGTCGGAATTTGAAGCTGCGCTCGGGACGCAAGGCAAGTACATCAGCCCCATACTTTTAGAGCTCGGCTGGCAGCGGAAGCGGATATGGAGCACAGCCGGGCAGTATCATCGGTATTGGGTATGCGCCCTTGCACAAGCTCGGCTTCAAGCAACAAGGGAGATGGAGTGAAGAATCTGGGTTTAGGGCAATGTCGTGTCCGTTTTAACGGTCCGGGCGGGTAATGTTGGTTAAATCGACAGATGCGAAAGGTTGCTCACGAGAAGCGCTCCTTTACGAACCGATGAGTTTCGCTCGGCGGCAGCTCTTGTGATGAATTTCCACTGCGAACGAAAAAGCGCTCAGCGGAGCGGCCTTGCCCATCGGCAATCGTAATGAAAATGGCTTCAGAAGCTGGTCGGACATCAATCTTGCAGATTTGATTTTCTCCGACGACCGGAAAAGAAACTATCACACGCGATGCTCGAAATGATTTGGTGAAGTGACTATGTATCAAACTGGAGAACCGCAATTCCAATTTATCCAAGTTTCCACCTACATATTTGATATCAGGACCAATACCTACAGCCACTCCATCATCCCTGACACCCACAAGTAGTGTACCACCAGTTTTGTTCGCGAAGGCTGCTATTGTTTTTACAATGACCTCTTCAATCTTTTTGTTATATTGGTTGAGCGTAACATCCCAGAAGAGAGTTTGCTTAAACTCCAACCGTTCGTGTTCACCCTCGGCGATCAACTGTCGAATGCCGCCAGCGTCGAGTTGAACGGGAAGCTCGATTTGAGCCGCCGGACCAAGCATCAGTAGGCCCTGTTGATCGATAAGTTCTTTTTGAGAGAGAGCTTCGTCGACAACAGGACGAATGGCGCCCCTTAACAGTCCTTTTGTTGACTTAAATCCCAGCGCCCTAGAAACAGCCTGCAAGATTTGGTCATGCGTAGCCCCATAGTTCGTCCTAACAATTTCTATGATGGCGGCTCGAATTTCTGAGGGAGGGAGCATTTCGGGGCGCCGTAATGACAGCGATTTCACATTGGTTCTGTCGCGAATTATCACACTTGCTCCCGGCACCGAGAGAAAAAAATCATCGTCTTGAGATAATCGCTTCATGCGAACTGCGATTGCGATAGCGGCTTCAATCGCCTCTTGTATGCGCCCACCTGCGCGTTTCAATCCCCATGCTTCTCGAACTCTGTTGACAACCTCATCAATATGAACGGGGCCCTCCACAGCCACGACTTGTTCAGACATCGAAGTAAGAACCCCGGTTGGTGCGGCATGCAGTTCGCAATTGTGATGGCTTGGTTTTATTGGCGTAGCCTCAACGTAAAGCGAATTTGCGGCTTTGGGTCCTTCTATTTCCACCAAATCGATTTCTGTCACATCTTCACGCTCTACGATGGCCACGTCGAACGGGGCTTCGCGATTGCGAGCATGAGTGTTGATTTGCACTGAGAGTTGACCCGGGATTTTCATCGAGAAGTGACCCGGGTGGAAGCTATGTCCCGCGATGCGGATGTTGGGTCAAGCTGGTGTTTTTTCCTTTCTGATTTTGGGGGCAGCAGAGCTGGCCTTGAAGC
>JANLST010000475.1:0-5083 GCA_031362505.1 Sphingomonadales bacterium | reverse complement strand
GTCTGTCATTCCAAACACGGTTGACCCGCACGCCTATTCTGGTAAGCGCGCGGCTCGCTTTGACGGCCCCTTCGTCTAGCGGTTAGGACGCGGCCCTTTCACGGCTGAAACACGGGTTCGATTCCCGTAGGGGTCACCAGTTGCAGACTGACTGTTCTGACAGCGTTTCTCATGCTTTACGTTGGCGCGGCGACCAATACGTTTCTGTGCGATGTCCTAGTTGGCTGCAGGTTTGGGCAGGTTTGACAAATGCTCATGCACAATCAGCCAGCTCTTGTCAGGCTGCTGCTGGTATATGTCGGTATAGCGGATCGAAACTTTTTCCGGTCCCTTGCCGCCGGCGATCGTCATCGTCGCCACACCGGAGCTGACAATAAAATGGTCAGTCAGGATTTGCAGCGTTCGCTTTCCTGGCGAAAATGCCGTCGGCTTCAGTGCGACAAAGGCGTCGGCCCACTTGGTCGCAACGGCACGGTCAGTCGTCGGTTCATTGTTTCCTGCATCAAACATGACGGCACCGGGAGCGTAGTGCTCCATGATCCGGAATGAATCTCCTGACGTAAACGAGGCTTCGGCGGCATCCACGATCTTGCCCGCTTCCTCGATCGTGGGATGTTCTATTCCTTTTTCATGCCTGCATGAAGCCAACAGGACGAAGCAAGCAATTGCAGGGATGTATTTCTTCACGTCATTGTCCTGTGGTTGAAGATGGCACGTGCGGCACCATCCCGGTCAGCCTCAACGCAAAACAACAGCCAACAAAGCTACGCCGTTACCGGCGCAACGCAAGCAGATTCAGGAATGGTTTTGCGTCAATAGCGCAGATAGGGTTTTCGCGCGACGCGCCACGCCTCTTCATCAATCAAGGCGAATGCATCCAGATTCTGCGGGATTGCAGCTCGATCGTCGACCCATTCGCGCAGGAAGGGCCCACCATTGATTACATCAATTGCCGGTTTTCCCTGTTCATACTCATATGCAAAATCACGCCACAGATCATAGTCCGGATAGAGGCGGCGAATTGCCTTGAAGGCGAGTGCCTGAGCGCGCCACGGTTTGAAGACCTGGTGCCCGTAATCCGGTCCTTCGACATGAAACTGGATGCCGTGACAGAGTTTGCCGACATGCTTATGAAACGTCGGTTCGAACCAGCATTCACGCAGGATGCATCCCTCAAGCCAATGCGGCGCTATCAATTGCATTTCCGCCATGACCAATCGCGCATCGATATCCGGTGCGCCGAACAGTTCGAGGGGGCGTGTTGTCCCCCGCCCTTCAGAAAGGGTCGTCCCTTCGAGCATCACCGTGCCCGCATAGGCCCGTGCCATACTCAGGTTGGGCGCGTTGGGGCTTGGATTGATCCAGTTTCGTTCGCCCAACGGCCACCCGAAACCCGGGCCTGCTTCGGGCTGATATCCTTCCATCTCGATGATCCGGTAATCCACATCGAGTTTGAGCGTGTCGATGAACCACAAGCCCAGTTCGCCGAGAGTCAGTCCGTGGCGCATCGGCATTGCCCCGGCGCCGACAAAGCTCTCCCAGCCAGGTCGCAATGTCAGTCCCTCGATGGGTCGCCCTGCAGGATTGGGCCGGTCGAGCACCCAGACCGATTTGCCGTGTTCGGCGGCTGCTTCCAGAATGTAACGCAGCGTTGTGATGAAGGTGTAGATCCGGCAACCCAGATCCTGCAGGTCAATCAGGATCGTATCAAACGTTCCCATCATTTGCCCAGTAGGCCGACGCACCTCCCCATAAAGGCTGAACACCGCGATGCGATGCACGGGATCGTTGAAGTCGGGCGACTCCACCATATTGTCCTGCTTGTCCCCTCGCAGGCCGTGCTGCGGTCCGAACGCGGACGTGATGTTGAGGCCGCTCGCAACGAGAGCGTCGAGCGAATGAGTGAGGCTTTTGGTTACCGACGCAGGATGTGCGAGCAAGGCCACACGCTTGCCCTGGAGCGGCGCGCGCAAGGCAGGGTCAGTGAGGAGGCGATCGATCCCGAAATTCATGACACCCCCGGTGGCGCGAGTTCGAGCGCAAAGCAATCCTTGTGATGAAAGTCGGGTTTGCCGGGTGGGTGGGCCAGTGCCCAGTAGGAAAGGCAGCCATCTCGATCTTCTATCACGGCCGAAAGCCCAAGAGTCATGGGCCAGAGGTTGCCCAGTTTCGCAATATCCAGCCAAGCGGTGAGGGCGAATCTAACTTCACCGTCGGTTTCTGTGTAGATGTGGGGCGCGAAAAGATCGATCGCGGGTTGCATTCCATCTCGGTAATCTTCGAAGCGATAGCTTGCCCAAAGCCTGGATGGCGAAAAATTGAATTCAACATAGGAGCTCTTGTTGCGCTCGCCGACAAACGCTTCAAAACAGCTATGCTTCCAGAGGCCGTCAGCCGGCTTTGGTAACACGAGCGGCGGAAGGCAAAGTTTGGTGATCGCCCCGATGACGACGTATTCCAGCTTAAGCACGTCGGAGCCAACCAGAGACACCTTAGCCCCGATCTCGATTGACGGAGCGGGGTACTCAGGATGAGGAAACAGCTTCCGCTTGGCCAACACTCTACTCAAATCCCATTCCCCATGCTAAACGCCCGCGCGTCATGACAAGTTACAAATCAGACCTCTTAAACACGCTGAGCGCGCGCGGCTATATCCATCAGATGACCGACGCATCGGCGCTTGATGCGCTTGCGATGAAGCAGGTCATCACCGCCTATATCGGTTTCGATGCGACCGCGCCCTCGCTCCATGTCGGCTCGATGGTCCAGATCATGATGTTGCGCCGCCTTCAACAGACCGGGCACAAACCCATCGTCCTGATGGGCGGAGGCACGACCAAGGTCGGTGATCCTTCGGGTAAGGATGAGAGCCGCAAGCTGCTTTCTGCGGAAGATATCGACGCGAATATCGCCTCGATCCGTCAGGTTTTCGAACGATTCCTCACGTTTGGCGATGGCCCGACTGACGCGATCATGGTGAACAATGCAGATTGGCTCGACACGCTGGAATATGTTTCCTTCCTGCGTGACGTCGGCAGGCATTTCACGATCAACCGGATGCTGGCATTTGATTCGGTCAAATTGAGGCTCGATCGCGAACAGCCACTGACGTTCCTCGAATTCAACTACATGATCCTTCAAGCCTATGATTTTCTTGAACTTTCACGTCGAGACGGGTGCCGGTTGCAGATGGGTGGCTCGGATCAATGGGGCAATATTGTGAATGGCATCGAGCTCGCACGCCGCATTGATTCGACCGAGGTCTACGGTCTGACGACACCCCTGATCACGACCGCCGACGGCGGCAAGATGGGCAAGACAGCGTCCGGCGCGGTCTGGCTCAATGAGGAGTCGCTTTCGAGCTATGACTACTGGCAGTTCTGGCGAAACACGCAGGATGCCGATGTTGGCCGGTTCCTGCGGTTATTCACTGATTTGCCTTTACCTGAAATCGCTCGTCTGGAATCGCTCGAAGGCGGAGAGATCAACGCCGCCAAGATTGCGCTCGCAAACGCGGCAACAGGATTGTGTCGCGGATCGGATGCCGCTTTGGCTGCAGCCGAAACAGCACGCAAGACCTTCGAAGAAGGCGCAACCGGCAATGAACTACCCACCTTGGCCGTCTCCGATACCACTATTGCCCTGGTCGATGCCTTGGCGCTGCTTGGCCTTGTTGCGTCCAAGGGTGAGGCAAAGCGGCTGATCAAGGGTGGTGGCGCGCGGATTGATGGTGTGCAGGTGACGGACGAAGCAGCCAGGGTCACATTGGGCACGGCGCCGATCCGCATTTCGGCCGGAAAGAAGCTCCACGGCGTGTTGACTTCAGCTTAAGGTTGACGCTTCATTAAGCCTCAAATTTATCAGCCAGTTAGCGGGATTGGCCGCACTGTTCCGGCTCGGTGAAGAAAGAGGACGATTTCATGGTGACCACACCTGCCACGCTCGCATCGCGGGTCTTTGCGGTCGATCGAAGAGCGGCCGAGCGCGTTGACGTTGCGCTTTGGGTCCGGATACGCGTTCAGGGGCAACCCGAGCATCCCGCGCGGATTGCCAATATTTCCCGCACCGGATTCATGGCGATGACGCCCTGCCCTGTTTTTGACTATGCTCCTGTGCTGGTGGAATTGCCGCGTATCGGTTGGGTTAGGGCAACAATGCTCTGGTCACTTGGCGATCGCATTGGCGGAGAATTCGAGCAACTCATGCAGCCGGACGACTTCGCCAAACTTCGTCCTTTCTTCATCTGAAACCAAAACACTCGAAACGGGTAAAGCTTGCAGACGCGCCAAAGCGTCAAACGCGGTAAACAATTGCCAGACGGCGGGGGAACGCTGACTGGAGTATAATGGGTGCGCAAACCGACAAGGCCGAAGGCGACAGACAACCGTCGCGCAGAGCCACGCCTTTCCGTCTTTTTCAGGACGGTGATGATTGAGTCCGAGATGGAAGGCGAACTCACCGAGGTCGTCAATATCGCTCGGACGGGATTCCTCGCCAGAACGCAAACCGTGCGGACTTTGGAGAACGTCATTCATCTTCGATTGCCAGCGTTGGGCGAACGCAATGCTGTGGTCGTCTGGTGCGCCAACGGCCTCCTTGGCGGCCGCTTTATCGATCCGATCGATCAGGAAAGTTTTGCACGGCTGCTCGCCACTCTAACCTGAGCGCAGCAATGCCACCGCGCTATCTCGTTCAAAAAGGTAGAGCGCCAGTCGTGCTGCCTGCCCCCTTGGCCCCTCGAGCCCACCATCACGTTCTACAAGCAATCGCGCATCATCGGTTGCAGATTGAATGAGCGATGAAACAAGTTCAGGCGTCGCGAGCCGAAATTGTGCTTCGCCGGACTGTCGAACACCAAGAATTTCCCCGGCGCCGCGCAGCCGCAAATCTTCTTCGGCAATCCGGAAACCGTCGTTTGTTTCACGCATGAGCGCCAGCCTAGCGCGCGCCGTATCGCTGAGCACCGCGCTGCGCAGGAGCAAGCAGACCGAGTGTTGCGCGCCGCGACCGACCCGGCCACGCAACTGGTGCAATTGGGCCAGTCCGAACCGCTCGGCCTCTTCGACAATCATCAGCGTCGCAT
>JANLST010000408.1:0-4371 GCA_031362505.1 Sphingomonadales bacterium | reverse complement strand
TATTTGCACTTGATGCAGGCCTCGGTCACGACATAGGTCATTGGAATCTCTCCCCGGAACAATCGGTTTACGCCTAGAATCAGCGATGGCTCTCGTCAATCGGCTCTGATGCAATCAGATCCGCATAACAGGCCTGGGCTTCGGGAGCGGGCCCGCGACGCGACGGGATGGCGAGGACGCGGATCGCGCGAACCTGGCTCCCCATCGCCATTGTGATCGTCTGACCGATGCGAATATCATCGTGAATGCTCGTAACCGGTCGGCCATCGATGCGCATCCGTCCGGCGTGGATCAGAGAGACGGATTTGGCACGGCTCTTGGCCAGCCTTACGAAATAGAGGAATTTGTCGAGCCTCAGGACGCACCTCTCGTTGTCCATTGACGCAAGGCTTCAAAGCTCGAATTGGTTGGCGAAACGGCGGCACGGCTGCGCTGTCGCCCGCGCCAGCGCCAGAGTTCGGGACTGGCAGACCCCGAAGGAAAGAAACCCAGCGCCCGCAGAATCTTCGCCAGCGTCGCTTCGCCAACCCCCAATTGGGTCGCGATCTGAGTGTCAGGCGCGAATACCGGCTTGCGCCCTCTCTGGTCATGGAGCGCG
Source organism: Sphingomonadales bacterium (assembly GCA_031362505.1). Taxonomy (GTDB): domain Bacteria; phylum Pseudomonadota; class Alphaproteobacteria; order Sphingomonadales; family Sphingomonadaceae; genus Aquisediminimonas. The sequence goes on along the minus strand of JANLST010000408.1, from coordinate 3,773 downwards.
CGCGCAATCCGCTCGACGAGATCGATGCGCAGCATCTGCTCGCCAAAGCCACGATAGCCGGCATCACGCGCGCTTTGGGCTAGATCGGTGGAGGGCTGATCGAGAAGGGTCAGCCCCGGCATCGGCAGCGGTGGCATCGGCTGTCCACGGTGGACGGCGAGCAGTGCCAGCCTGATGCGAGTGGCTTCGGGCTTCAGCAAGCCGTGGTGAAAGATATCGAGCGCACCAATCACCACACCTGCCTGTCGAAGCCGCCGCCTTTCCTGGGGGGTGAGGGCATCAAGGCTGGCTTCGATTGGGCTTCGGGCAAAAACTCCGCTGGCGCTGGCCAAGGACGCTGCAACCGCCCGAACCGCCGCCGGAATGTGCGGATCGTTCGAAAGCGCCAGCAAGGATTTTAGTGGCGCAAGGCGGGTATCAAGCAGGTGATCAAGCCATAGTACGAGGCGCTGGAGAATCTGCGCACGCAGTTCCGCTGGCAGTTTCAACAGGGCGGGATGGAGCGCCAGTGCTGGTGAAAGCAGGGCTCGACCGCGAACGAGCGTCGCAACAGACGTATTTTTCCAACCTATTTTGACCGGGAGACCGGCGCATGTGACCAATGTGAAATCGCGGTCCGGCGCGCCGACAAGTATTTGTGCACGACGGGCAATTTCCTTGGGAAGTTCGCGTTCAACCGCGGCTGTGAGGCGTTTGCGATCCTCAAGCCGTGCGAGGTGATCGATCCGCATATCGAAGCCGTCGAGCCGGCCCAGCGGCTCACCTTCGACCGTTATCGACCCTTCTTCCCCGAAACGCACGTCCAGCGCCGTTGCGTCTGCGCCCATGCTTCGGACCAGCAATGTCGTGCGCCGATCGACAAATCTCTGGGTCAGCTTCTCGTGCAGTGCGTCGGAGAGCTTTTGTTCGAGCGCGCGGGCTGCGTCAGCCCAGTGTTCGGGTTCGGCGAGCCAGTCTCGACGCTGGGTAGCGTACGCCCAGGTTCGTGCGGCGGAAATACGAGTCGTCAACGCGGTGATGTCGCCCTTGGTTGTGTCCAGCCTGGCCAATTCGGCAGCGATGATGTCTGAGGGAATGACTCCGATATCCGACACAAGATATTGAAATATAGAGAAAACCTGACGCGCGTGAAATTCGGCTCCCATGTGGCGAAAATCGGGAAGGCCACAGACTTCCCAAAGCCGTGACAGGGCAGCCGGATGCCTTGCCATCGCCCGGAGCGTCTGGTCTTCTGCCAGTCGTTTGAGCACGGCAAGATCAACCGCCTCGGGCGCAGGCCGCAGATTGGGGTGGTCAGGTGGAGCCTCCAGCGCGCCGATCAACGTATCGATGCTGTCAAACTGCGGGTCAGCGTTTCGCCAGTAGAGATGAACGAGTGGTGTGAAGTGATGGTTCTCGATCCTGTCGATTTCGACTTCGGTAAAATCGGGCTGGCGAAGCCCACCGGCGAGTACGCCAAAGCTGCCATCGCGCTGATGCCGGCCCGCACGACCGGCGATCTGGGCCATTTCGGACGTCAGCAGCCGCCGCTGGCGCTTGCCGTCGAACTTGGAGAGGCTGGCAAAGGCGACGTGGCCTAGGTCAAGATTGAGTCCCATTCCAATGGCGTCGGTTGCAACCAGATAGTCGACCTCGCCGGATTCGAACATCGCGACCTGTGCATTGCGTGTACGCGGCGAGAGCGCACCCATGACGACAGCCGAACCGCCCCGGGTCCGGCGGATCATTTCGGCAATTCCGTACACTTCCTCGGCGGAGAATGCGACAATCGCCGAACGAGGCGGCAGGCGAGAGAGTTTCTTCGGCCCGGCATAAGTGAGGCTCGAAAACCGGGGGCGCTTGATGATTTCCGCCTCGGGAACAAGGGCACGGATAAGCGGCGCGACGGTCGCGGAGCCGAGAATCATTGTTTCCTCGCGCCCGCGCACGTTCAGGATGCGGTCGGTGAAGACATGGCCACGTTCCGGGTCAGCGCCAATCTGCGCTTCGTCAATCGCGACAAAGGCCACATCGCGTTCAACCGGCATCGATTCCACCGTACAAATCAGCCAGTTGGCGTTGGCCGGGAGGATCTTTTCCTCGCCTGTGATCAGGCCAACCGATGCATCGCCCTTGATCGCACGCACCCGGTCATAAACCTCGCGTGCAAGCAGCCGCAGCGGAAAGCCCATCATCCCGCTTGAATGTGCACACAACCGTTCAATTGCCAGATGGGTTTTCCCCGTATTGGTTGGCCCGAGAACGGCGGTAACAGCGGTGCGAGTCATGAAACACACATCGGTGCACGCGATGATTCCTGCAAGGGGGGAGCTTTCATGACCATCAGAATCCAACGTTCCGGCGCAAAAAAGAGGTTTGCGCCGGGTTGTTAGTTTGACATTAACCATCTGCGGCCAGAGACACAGGCGGTAGATCGGCGCAAAAGCTGATCGGTCGTGACATTGAAGTTGAGGGGGCGAGAGCCTTTGTTCCAGCGCAGCGAACTTGGATTCGGACAGGCGGGGCTTACGCTCACGCTTAATAGCGCACATGCGCTGCCGGAGCATCGTGACGGCTGGCGGGGTCAGTTCGACCAGATTTTGGAATATGTTTCGGCGCTGGATCTCGTTCCCGATCTCGGCGCCAATGTCGGATCAATGTCCTGGTTTCGTGGACTTTTGACCTGCACCGCGCTTTGCATTTTACCGATTTCGCTTTTTCCTTCGTCGCGACCCTTGCTAATGAGCGTGCCGTCTCCATCGAATGGCGATGCCTGGGAAGAAACACGGGCCCAGTCCATCACGCCTTCAGCCTGGGGCAGCGATACCGGTAAGCGGATGGCCGCTACCGATGCGGTCGTCGCCCTTGCGAATGCGCCTGAACGTCCGAACCTCGATCTGACCGCGTCACTTGGCCAGGGTGATGGCTTTGCTCGGGTATTGGAACGCGCTGGTGTGGGTGAAGGAGAGGCGCGTCACGCGGCGGAGTTGGTCGGACGCACGACCGATCTCGGCGCTATCAAGCCCGGAACGCAAATCAAATTGACGCTTGGTCGTCGCACAAACCGCAACGCGGCAAGGCCGCTCGACTTTCTTGCATTTCGTGCCCGACTCGATCTCGGATTGGTCCTGAAACGCGAGGGCGCAGGTCTCGTCGTCCAACGCATGCCGATTGTCGTTGATCGCACGCCGTTGCGAATCCAGGGTCGGGTTGGTGACAGCCTTTATCGTTCGGCACGGGCAGCCGGTGTTCCGGCAAAGGCTGTTGAATCCTATATCCGTGCGCTCGCATCCAAATTGTCTCTTGGCGGCGATGTGAGCCCAGATGCGCATTTTGATCTGATTGTCGAACATGCGCACGCAGCAACCGGCGAAACTGAAGTCGGCAACCTTCTCTATGCTGGTCTTTACCGCGGATCACGCAAAATGCAGTTGCTCCAATGGAATATTGGTGGCCGCACCGAATGGTATGAAGCGTCAGGCGTCGGGCAAAGCCGGGGAGGGGGTTTTGCTTCTCCTGTGGCCTATGCACGGATTAGTTCCGGCTTTGGCATGCGATTCCATCCGCTCCTCGGCTATACCCGCCTTCATCGCGGTGTGGATTATGCTGCGCCCTATGGGGCCCCAATTCGCGCTGTGAGTGATGGATTTGTGGTACTTGCGGGAAGAGCGGGGGGTTATGGCAATCAGGTGCGCATTTCCCACAGCGGTGTCCTTGGAACGAGTTATTCACACATGAGCCGAATCGTGGTTGGGCCGGGCTCCAGGGTCGTGCAGGGACAAGTCATCGGCTAT
>JANLST010000404.1:0-4745 GCA_031362505.1 Sphingomonadales bacterium | reverse complement strand
TCAATCGATGCATTGAGTTCTCGCTCGCGCACGATGCGAACCACGAACAGTTTATGGGCTGTAAGTGCCATCCGGCACAACAAGAGTGAGGACGCGCCCACCAGTACGCAGGATGCGATTGCCGGGAGCGATCCGATCCGAAAAAGCCCAAAGATCAGACCGGCAGAGACCAGAACGATATAGGCGATAGCGCCGCGCGGCAAAGTCCGCATCGTAAAACCTGCCGCCGCGCCCAGTGTTGTGCCAACGATCGCCAAAAGTAAGTGATGCATCGATCCGCCATATGGCATCAGCACGAGAAGGCACGCGGCGGCAATCGTCGCCAGCGCGACGGTGTTCAGTTCAAGTTGCCAGATCAGCGCAAGGGGGTCCTTTCGTCCCGCCTTTTTGCGTTCGCCTTGGCCAAGCCAATAACGATGGGCACAGACAATGGCGGTCAAGCCAAATCCGCTCGCCAAGTATAGCAGGGGTACAAGGCCGTAGAATGCGATGGAGATGACCACTGCATTCAGCATGTGGCCAAGAACCAGCGCGATGAGGATTCTGAAATGGGCGCTAACGAGCCGATTAGCAACCCAGTCTTCCAGACCTGCCGGGATGACGGCAAATAGCCGCTCGTGCCTGCTGACCATAATCGTCCTAACGTACGCTTATTATTGTTATAATTTCACGAGATTAGGCAAATATTCTGAAATTCAGGTTAATATAACAGGCACCAGGCTTGGTAATACTGTACCATTCTGGATGTACTTTTCGCTATCCTCTTCCTCGATAGCCGGAAACACCCTGGTCCGGGATCCAGACACTGTCTGGTGGCGTTCCGGATTGCCAGAATACATCTATTGGTATTCCGCCGCGTGGATACCAGTATCCACCGATCCGGAGCCAATGTGGTTTCATTTCCGCGAAGAGGCGGTGGCCAATACCGACCGTGCAATCCTCGTGGAAAGCAGCGTGGTTTCGAAACGATCCGAGAAACAGCTTGAGCGACTTGGATTCAACGATTGTTTCATTCGGAACATAGTCGATGACCAGATGCGCAAAATCCGGCTGACCGGTGACTGGGCATAGCGAGGTGAATTCAGGCGCGGCAAACCGGACAAGATAAAGCGTTCCCGTTTGCGGGTTTGCAGGATAATCCAACATGGCCTCATCCGGTGAGGCGGGCAGTACACTTGTCTGGCCAAGATGGGTTCTCATGAGACGCTCTTAGGCAAAGCATCGCTTGAGGTGAAGCCCATCCCTTGCCACAAGGTCGATGAACAATTGAAAATTCCCAGGAGAGGCCAAATGCGCATCCATCTTCTCATTTGCACAGCCGTATTGGCAGTGTTGGCGCCGGTCGCAGTGCCAGCGGCGGAAAAAAAGCCCGAAACCTCGGCTGAACCGCAGAAACCTGCAACTGACATTGCGCCTCCGATGGAAGCTGTCTCGCGCCATAAAGGCACCTTTGGCGGCACATCGATCAACTATACTGCCACGGCCAAGGAGACGTATCTCAAAGCAGAGGATGGCACGCCCAAGGCCAGCATCTTTTCAACCTCCTATGTCAAAGACGGCGCCGATCCCAACCGTCCGGTCACATTCCTGTTCAACGGCGGGCCGGGTTCGGGCTCTCTCTGGCTCCATATGGGCGCGTTCGGACCGAGGCGCGTTGCCATACCGGCCGATGCCCGAGATGACGGTGCCCCGCCTTATCCTGTCACTGACAATCCGGAATCTTTGCTGGATGTGACCGATATCGTCTTTATTGACCCCGTCGGTACCGGCTTCAGCCGCGCACTCGGCAAGACCGAATCCAAGGAATACTGGGGCGTGAAAGCCGACGCCAAGTCAGTCGCCCAATTCATCCGCATCTGGCTGCGCGAGAATGGCCGCTGGAACGCGCCAAAATTCCTTGGCGGTGAAAGCTATGGCACCACGCGGTCGGCTGCGGTCGTGAACGAACTTGAAGGCAGCTACAACGATGTCGCGCTGAACGGTGTGATCCTGATTTCCACCGTCCTCGATTTCGGCGCCCAGGCTGAAGTCGAAGGCAATGAGATGGTCTATGTGGTCGCCCTGCCTTCGATGGCGGCAACAGCCTGGTTTCACAACAAGGTCACTGACCGCCCCGGGACCCTGGAGGAATTCACCGCAGAAGCGCGCGCCTTTGCTGCTGGCGACTATCTGTCTGCGCTGGTGAAGGGCAATGCACTTGGCGATGCCGAGCGCACAACCATCCGGCAGCGCTTGTCCCGCTTTACCGGCCTCAGCGAAGCCTTTCTCGACAAGGCCAATTTGCGGGTTGTCCCGGGACGCTTTTACAAGGAACTTCTGCGGGACCGCGGGCTTACCGTCGGCCGTTTGGACACGCGCTACACCGGCAAGGACCTCGATTCGGCGGGTGAGCAGCCCGACAATGATCCGAGTTTCTATGGAATCGACGGCGGCTATACCGCCGCCTTCAACAGCTATGTCCGCGACACGCTCAACTTCAAAGCCGATCGCGACTATGTCACGATTGGCGGCGTCAATGACTGGGACTGGAAACTGGGCGGGCGCGACGACAGCGTCTATTATTTTAACGTCGCACCCTTTCTGGGCAAGGCGTTGCGCGAAAATAGCGGGCTGAGGCTCTTTGTCGCGCAAGGCTATTATGATTTCGCCACACCATTTTTCGGCGCAGAATACGCCTTGTCTCGTCCGGGCTTCCCACAGGACCGCATCCAGTTCCATTACTACGGAGCGGGCCATATGATGTATGTGCGTGATCCGGACCTGCACAAACTTTCGACCGACATTCGTGCTTTTATCCGCAGCCGGTAAGGCTCGACGAAACAATCACAGACCATTATGGCGATGGTCTTCAGATCAAGGGAGTGACAAACTATGGACGCGCTGGTTTCAACCGAATGGCTTGCCGGAGAACTCGGCGCTTCGGATCTGCGCGTGGTGGACGCGACACTGTTTCTCGATAGCCGCGATGCGGCGGCGGAATATGAAGCCGAACACATTCCCGGAGCGGTTTTCATGGATCTGGCCAACCTTGCCGATGCGACAAGCCCCTATCCGATGATGCTGCCCAAACCCGAGAAATTCGCCAGCCGGATGCAGTCTCTTGGCCTCGGCGATGGAAGCAGGGTCGTCCTGTACGACAATAGCCCGTTCAAGACGGCGGCGCGCGCCTGGTGGATGCTGAGTGTGGTGTTCGGTGCACATGGTGTTGCGATCCTTGACGGCGGGCTTGCCAAATGGAAGGCGGAAGGCCGTCCGGTCGAAGGCGGAAAGGTCACGCTTCGTCACCGGCATTTCACCGTGTGGCGTGATGACAAGGCGGTTCGCACACTTGAGCAGATGAAAGCCAATCTTGAAAGCAAGGCCGAACAGGTTGTTGATGCGCGCGGCCAATCCCGCTTTGAGGGCCGCGAGGCAGAGCCCCGCCTTGGGGTTAATCCCGGGCATATCCCGAACAGCCTCAACCTGCCTTATGATCAGATGTTCAATGCAGATGGCACGTGGAAACAGGGCGATGCATTGAAGACAGCGTTTACGTCGGCTGGAATCGATCTCGACACGCCGATGACAGCCACCTGCGGTTCGGGGATCACGGCGGCCACACTCGTTTTCGGAGCTCATTTGCTCGGCAAGAATGACGTCGGGCTGTATGACGCAAGCTGGTCCGAATGGGGCGCGCAGGCCGATACGCCCAAGGCCATTGGGGCGGCGTGAGCAAAGCGAAGACGCCCAAACGCCCTGCTACGCAAATCGTCGAGGGCGGGCGTCGCGACGAATGGACGAGTCTGGGGAAAAAGAGGGGGGGGATCGTCAACACGCCGGTCTGGCGTGCCTCGACTATTCTCTATGACGATGTCGCCGCATTGCGCGCCGGTGTGCAGTCCAACGAGGACGGTCAACTTTTCTATGGCCGGCGCGGCACGCCGACCCAATGGTCGCTGGCCGATGCGCTGACCGAGATGGAACCCGAGGCGGAAGGGACGATGCTCTATCCGTCGGGTGTCGCGGCGACCGCCATGGCTCTGCTGTCAGTACTCAATCCCGGCGACGAATTGCTGATGGTAGACAGTGCCTATGATCCGACCCGCAATTTCTGCGAGGGATTTCTCAAGCGGTTCGGCGTTTCCACCCACTACTATGATCCGCTAATCGGCGCAGGCATCGAAACCCTGCTGACGGATCGCACCCGCGCCATCTTCCTCGAAAGCCCCGGCAGCCTGACCTTTGAAGTGCAGGATGTGCCCGCGATCGTGGCTGTCGCAAACGCGCATGACCTCGTCACGCTGATCGACAACACCTGGGCAACGCCGCTTCTTTTTCCCGCGCTTTCGTTCGGAGTTGATCTATCGATCCTTGCTTGCACCAAATACATTGTCGGGCACAGCGATGTCATGGCCGGGTCGGTATCCGCCAATTCAGCACATTTTTCAGCCCTGCGAAAAACGTCACAGCAACTAGGGCAAGTCATGAGTCCCGATGACGCGTGGCTCGCTGCGCGTGGCTTTCGGACGCTTGATGTGCGGATGGAGCGACATCAGGCAAGCGCACTCAGGATTGCGCTCTGGCTTGCTGACCAACCCGAAGTAGCCTGCGTTCTCCATCCGGCCTTGCCGACCTGCCCTGGACATGAACACTGGAAACGCGATTTCAAGGGGGCGTCCGGCCTGTTCAGTTTTGTTCTGAAGGGGGGGGACGAGGCCAGCCGTGCTGCCCTGATCGACGGCCTGGCCCATTTCGGCATCGGCTAT
>JANLST010000339.1:0-5401 GCA_031362505.1 Sphingomonadales bacterium | reverse complement strand
ATAAAAGCGGCAATCGGATCAGCTTTATTGCTAAAGGAAAAGCCGACGGACGCGCTGAAATTGTTCGCGGAAGCGATCAGCCTGGGCTTGCCCGAACAGGCCGTGGCGCGGGATAGAGGCCTCGCCTATGATCTGCGCGGCGATTCCAAGCGGGCGCAACGAGACTATTTGATCGCACTTCGCTCCGGCCCGGATGATGAATTGACGATCCGGTATGCGCTTTCGCTCGGCATTTCAGGAGACGATGAAAAGGCGCTGGAGCTGCTCGATCCATTGCTTCGTCAGCGAAACCTGATGGCTTGGCGCGCGCGCGCGTTTGTCCTTGCGATGAACGGGGATATTCGCGCCGCAGAGGCGGTGGCGAACTCGGTCATGCCCGGGGGATCTGGCGGATCAATGTCTCCTTTCCTCCGTCGTCTGGCATCGCTCAACCCAGCAGGGCGTGCGCTCGCTGTAAATTTCGGGATCATGCCAAGCGATGGTCAGCAATACGCGTTGGTCGAAACCGGCGATCCCTATCGGCCGTCGGGAGCTGGTGGTCCTTCGGATGCCCTTATACCCGCAGGTGATCCACTAGGTCCCCGACCGGCAGACGCCGCTGATCGGTTGCGCCTGAATGAACCAATATCGAAGGAGCCACGACGCAGGCCGGGACGAGAGCACGCGACACTTGCTGTAGCGGGCGAGCCTGTTCGAGCCGTGCCGGTAACCGCTTCAACCGCCAAGTCAGAAATTCCTCCACCGATCGAAACGGCAAGCCTCAATTCCGGCTCAATTCGCGAACGGGTTGGAAAACGCATCGGGCCGGTCGATCCGAGCCGGCTTTCCCCTGAGGTCCGCGAGGCACTGAAGCCGGGCAGCAGCGAAAAATCGCCCGACGCGCGCGTACCGCAATATGTCGTTACAAATGCGACCAGTCTACCGCCACCAAGTGGCGCCGTGGTACCGTCAATTTCAGCTCAGGCAAGTGTATCAGATCAAGTGCCTGCGGCCCGCTTTGAAGTCGCCGAAACAATTGCTGCGCCCGCCCCACAATTGAGGAATCCGGCGCCGGTCGCGATAGAAACCTTTCCCGCTTTCACGACACCGATCACGAACCAACTGAGCGCGGCGGTGCCGTCCAGTCGCGACCCGCAATCGACGGAGGTACTGAGACCTGCAGAGGTGACGCCGGTTCCGGTTCCTGTGCAAATCGCCTCACCCCCTCCCGCAACCAAAACTTCAGGATCTGGCCTGGGTGTCCTGCTCTCTGGCCTTCAGACGGAGGAGGAAAGTGTTGCCGGTCCGATGCCGAATGCAACTGAAATCAAGGCCGCACGAATTGCAGCCCAGCGGAAAATTGCCGCAGAGGCCAAGGCGGCACTCGAAACAAAGGCTGCAAAGGAGGCAAAGGACGCATTGCGGCTGGCTGCTACAAAGAATCCCGCACGAATCTGGGTCCAGATTGCCACAGGGTCAAATGAGGCGGGCCTGCCGAGCACATGGAAGAAACTGAAAGACAAGGCGCCGACGGTGTTCAAGGGGCAGGCCGCTTCATCCGTGCCATTCAAGGCGACCAACCGTCTGCTGGTCGGTCCGTTCAAGAATGCTGCTGATGCGCGGGCATTGGTCAACACGATGAGCAAGGCCGGACTTTCGGGCTCAACATTCACAAGCGAGGCCGGGCAGGTCATTGCCAAAGTTTCGGTGAAATGAGGGCGAGGGCACCCTATGCCAGCGATCCCGCCGCCAGCAAGGGGCGGCAACATCTTGAAACTCTTGGTGAAACGCGAGGGCCGCGGACCGCATTCCAGCGCGATCGTGATCGGATTATCCATTCGATCGCTTTTCGCCGCCTGCGTCACAAAACGCAGGTATTCGTCTCGCCCGACGGGGACCATTTCCGGGTTCGCTTGACCCATAGCCTCGAAGTGGCACAGATCGGGCGGACGATCGCCAGAACATTGGGGCTTGATGAGGATCTGACCGAGGCCTTGTGTCTGGCGCACGATATCGGTCATCCCCCGTTTGGCCATGCCGGTGAAGATGCATTGAAGGATGCGCTATCCGGCGCAGGCGGGTTCGATCACAACGGTCATACGCTGCGCGTTCTCACCCGACTCGAGATGCCCTATCCACGATGGCGTGGTCTCAATCTCAGTTGGGAGGCACTCGAAGGATTGGCCAAGCATAATGGGCCCGTGACGGTGCCAGGCTGGGCTATGGCCGCAGCGGATGCAGACTATTCGCTTGATCTTGCCAGTCATGCTTCGCTCGAGGCCCAGGTTGCAGCCGTGGCTGACGACATCGCCTACGATAATCATGACATTGATGATGGCCTGCGTGCAGGCATTGTCGACTTCGAAGATTTGCTGACTGTGCCGATGGTGCGCAACGGATGGGAACGCGTCTGTTCGCGCTATCCAGATGTTGAGGCGGCTCGGCTTCGGTCCGAACTGGTCCGCCAGCAAATTGGCGAAATGGTCAACGACGTCCTCGAAACGACGCGCCGCAAAGTTACGGATTCGGGCGTCGATTCGGTGGAGGACGTTCGAGCAGCAGGGCAGGTACTGGCTGGATTTTCAGAGGAAATGACGGCGCGTGAATCTGAACTCAAGGCCTTCATGTATGAGCGGCTCTATTATCATCCCTTGCAAATCGAGGTCGCAGGTTTGGCCCGCCAGATTGTCGCGGGTCTCTTTGATGTCTATGCCAATGACCCGGCAACCTTGCCCCCCGATTGGCTGGCCAGCCTTCCCGAAACACAGCCAGAGCGCGCCCGCCACATCGCGGATTTCATCGCCGGTATGACCGATCGCTATGCCACCACATGCTATCGCAAGTTGGTTCAGGAAATTGAATTGCCTGAGGGCTTCTAGCTAAATAGGTTATCCACAATAATCGTAACCGCCGTAACCTTAACGACTTGCTCAACTATAAGTAATTAGAGTTTCCATTGGGCTGATCCTGCATCTGCCTCAATGTATTCGGGAGAGGCAAGATGAGTGGATTGGCAGATTTTGGCGTTCGATTGCTCGGTGGTCTTCTGGGGCAAGAGACGGCGAGCGATTTTCTTGTCAACCGGCTCGTAAATGCAGGACGTTCGCGACCTCATCCGTGGAGCACTCTTAGTCCCTTTACAAGTTGGCGCAGCCTTACGGATCGTAGTTTCTACGCGCGCTTTTTGCCTGCGGATTCGGATTTTCCCGTGGCTGACCAGCTTGGCACGCGTCGTCCACCGACCGCTCAATTGGTTCAGCTCTTCAAAGCCGTCGGCAATCAGCGGCCTTGTCCCAAATCCACCTGCCTGTTTCCAGCGTTCGCTCAGTATCTGACCGATGGTTTCATTCGCACGAAAATCGATAGCGATAACGAACCCAATTCGTTGCGACGGGAAACAACCACCAACCACGATATTGATCTCAGCCCACTTTATGGCCGCGTTCTGGAACATACCCGAATTCTGAGGCTCAAAAGCGAAGTTCCGGGACGGAAAGGCAGATTGAAATCGCAGATGATTGGCGATCAGGAATACTCTCCCTGGCTTTTCAAGCGCGACGCCAGTGGCTTTGATGATGAATTTGAAAAACTCGACAAGCCGATGGCCCTGAGCCATGCGACGCCATCAGCGAAGCTGACCCTGTTTGCTGCAGGCGGAGACCGGGTCAACGCTGCGCCGCAAACTGCGATGATGAACACCTTGTTTCTGCGCGAACATAACCGCTTGGCTGGCTTGATCGATGCCGCGCACCCAGACTGGGACGATGAGCGCGTCTTTCAAACGGCCCGCAACGCGGTGATTGTCATTTTCATGAAGATTGTCGTGGAGGAATACATCAACCATATCAGCGGCGCGCCATTCAGGTTTCGTGCCCATCCACAGGTCGCCTATGACGCGAGATGGAACCGCCCCAATTGGATCACGATTGAATTTGCCCTGCTGTATCGCTGGCATTCCCTGGTGCCTGCGACCGCAAAATGGGCCGGGCAAAGTTACGATGCGCATGATCTTGTGTTGAACAACAAACCCCTGCTCGACGGCGGACTCGCATCGGGTTTCGTTGATATGTCTGACCAACCCGCGACGATGCTGGGACTTCAGAACTCCGTCGATTTTCTGCTAGGCGCTGAAAAACACGCCATTGAACAGGCCCGGATCAATCAAGTTGCCAGCTATAATGACTATCGCAAGGCAATGGGCAAAAAGCCGATGCCTGATTTTGAAACGCTGGTTGGCAAAGGCGCGACCGCTGAAGATGAGGCCCGCCTTCGACAACTCGCCGCAGATCTGAAACTGCAATATGGCGATATAGACAATGTTGAATTTTACATCGGTCTGTTTGCGGAGAAACGGGAGAAAAATTCCCCGCTACCTGCCTTGATGACGTCGATGGTAGCGATGGATGCTTTTTCTCACGCCTATACAAATCCCCTGTTTAGCCAACATATCTGGGGAGATGCGGTGGTCGCCAGGCAGACGTTCTCTGCCGTTGGACTTGATGCCTTCAACAATAGCGGTTCGCTGGCGGATATATTGAAACGAAACGTGGCGGATCCAGGTGACCGCTTTGTGGGCATGACCCGGCGCGACTGGCAGCGCGAATAGCCACCTTTGCGGCTAAAGCTGGTCGAATCTTCCATCCCTGAAGTATTCGAACACCATCAGGTTTTCGAATTTCTCGTCCGTCGGAAGATTGTAATCCTGGGCGCGAAAGCCGGTCTTGGAGAGCGCGATTGATATCGTGTCAATTTCCTTTTTGAGCCGGACGCCGAAATTTCGTCCTCTTGTCCAGCGCACGGAACCTTCTGTTTCGCCAAACGGTCCAAGCGTGAACGTCACAACCTCTCCAACTTCGGGTGGATAGATTGCCCGACATGACAGACCGAATGCCGACAGATTCTGGATGACGACCCGTTGTGGCATATTTCGTTCCGATGCCATTTGGGCGACGAGGAACTTTGTTTGACGTGCTTCCCGCGGAGCCGCCATTTTCCGGCCTTTAGCGTTCAAAATCTGCTCGCTCATGTCAATCGACAGCCCCATGCAACTCGAGCACAAAGGCGATTGATCTCGCTTGAAGCGCGCCTGCAGTCAAGGAAGGAACTCCGTGCGATAGTGTCGATGAATCTATGTCTCTTCAGTTGGAACGCCCTCGGGTTCGATTCCTTTAGCGAGCAATGTGCGGACCAATCAGGCTGGGGGCGTTTTCAACAGGTCCTACTATAACCTGTTTTCTCATGGCCAGGATCGCGGAGAGTCGGATATCATATGGCAAAGTGGTGCGGACGGCGGGACTTGAACCCGCACTCTCATGAAGAGAAGCAGATTTTAAGTCTGCTGCGTCTACCGGTTTCGCCACGTCCGCATATCGGTGGCATAGCTATCACCCGGCTCGGTACAAGTGCGCCGAGTTGCCCGCTC
>JANLST010000333.1:0-3086 GCA_031362505.1 Sphingomonadales bacterium | reverse complement strand
CAACCAGGGTTTCCGTGATCGGCCTCGGCTATATTGGACTTCCTACTGCCGCCCTGATTGCGCGGTCTGGTGCTCAAGTGCTGGGAATCGATGTTTCCGAACATGTGGTCGACACGATCAACAACGGCAAAGTCCATATCGAAGAAGTCGATCTTGACGGGCTGGTTCAGGCGGTTGTTTCGCGCGGAGCGCTGAGAGCATCGACTGTTCCCGAAGAAGCAGATGTCTTTGTGATTGCGGTGCCAACTCCGGTTGGCCCCGAACATGCTCCTGATATCAGCTATGTCCTTCAGGCCGCACGAACCATCGCACCTGTTCTCAAGACCGGAAATCTTGTTATCCTTGAATCCACGTCACCGGTCGGGACGACCGAGGCGATCTGCACGTTACTCGCCGAATTGCGGCCTGACCTCGCCGTGCCAGGTTGTACCGACACGACGCCGGACCTGTTCATTGCCTATTGTCCCGAGCGCGTCCTTCCCGGGCGCATCCTCTTTGAACTGGTCAACAATGATCGCTGCATCGGCGGAGCCACGCCACGCTGCGCTCGTAAAGCGATGACCTTCTATCGCAATTTCGTCCGCGGCGAATGCGTCACGACGACATCCAAGGCGGCAGAGATGGTCAAGCTGGTTGAAAACAGCTTCCGCGATGTGAACATCGCCTTTGCCAACGAACTGTCGATGATTGCCGACCGGATGGACATTGACGTCTGGGAAGTGATCCGCCTCGCCAACCGCCATCCGCGCGTCAATATTTTGCAGCCCGGCCCCGGCGTGGGCGGACATTGCATAGCCGTCGATCCCTGGTTCATCGTGCACGGGGATCCTGAAAAGGCGCGGCTGATCCGGACAGCGCGTGAGGTGAATCTCGACAAGACCGACCATGTGATTGCACGGGCGATAGCAATGATCGAAGCCATGCCCGGAGCGTCCGTCGCGTGTCTCGGGCTCTCTTTCAAACCCAATATCGACGATTTCAGAGAAAGCCCGGCAGTGCAGGTCGCTGCTGAGCTCGCACATCGTTTCAAGGGGCGTATTCAACTGGTCGAACCCTATGCTCGCGAACTACCAACCGAATTCGAACGGACCGGCGCAACGCTTATCGATCTCGATACGGCGCTGGCGGGCTGCGATATTCTTATCGTCCTTGTTGACCACGACGTGTTCAAGGCGGTTTCCAGCGAAGAGGCCGCGGGCAAGTTGATCTATGACACGCGAGGAATCTGGTAGTTTCGCTCGATTTTTGTGCGTTTGCCATTGCCTTTCTCCTCAGTCTGCACAACACTGCTGATCAGGGATGGAACTTGTCCGGTGTTCAGGAGGTTCTTCATCATGAAATGCAAATTTGTTCTCGGCTGCCTTGCGGTCGCAATGTCTTCGACTGTTCTGGCTCAGGTCCCCGCCAGTGAACTGGCCAAGCCACCGGTGGATGCCCGTCACTTCATCATCGAATCGACCGGCGGGAAACATGGCGAATCCTGGAGTTGGATCACCGCTGATGGCACGCGTATGGCCCGCGAAAGCCTGAACCTGCGCGGACAGGTGTGGGAAATTGACTATAGCGGCAAGGCCGGCCCAGACGGCATGCCCGCCACAATGGCGATCCGCGGTGTGACCCCTCAGGGCGATGCTGCCGAGACATTTGATGTTTCAGGCGGCATGGCCAAATGGAAGAGCCCTGTCGACAGTGGCAATACTGCCTATGCCGCCAATACTTTCTACACATCGCAGGGCGGCCCGATCGACACGACGGCCTGGTTTCTCGAGCGCCTTCTGCAGGCTCCGGACAAGACCTTGGCGTTGCTTCCGGGCGGAAAGGCACGTGCGACCAAGGTAACAAGTCTCGATGTCGGCGAAGGTGCCGCGAAACAGACCATCAATCTGTGGACGATTACGGGATTTGGCAGTTCGCCTTTGCCGATCTGGGCGGACAGCAACGGCAAGTTCTTTGCGTTCACCGTTGGCCTTGCCTGGTTGCCGGAAGCCTATGCCGGTGAACTCGCAAACCTGAATAAGGCCCAGGCTGCGGCCATCGCCGAGCTGGCGCCTGGTCTGGCCAAATCATTGGTGAAGACTCCAGCCGGGCCCGTTGCGTTTACCAACGTCCGACTATTCGATGCTGACGGTCTTCGCTTCCTCTCGGGCCAGACGGTGGTCGTCAACAAGGGCATGATCGTTTCGGTCGGCCCCGCAGCAAAGACAAGATTGCCCAAGGGGACACAGATCATCGACGGGCGCGGCAAAACCCTGATTCCGGGCCTTTGGGATTGCCACATGCATGTCGGGGACGATTATACCGGCCTTCAGGAACTGTCCCTCGGCGTCACGTCGGTCCGCGACCCGGGCAATAACGACGATCTCACGATCGATCGCCGCACACGCGCCGCAGCGGGCCAGTTGCTGGCACCAAATGTCTATCCGTCTTCGCTCATCGACGGAAAGGGGACCTACACGGCGCAGGTCGCCAATGTCGCGACCAGTGAAGCCGAGGCGGTCGCGCTGGTCGACAAGGCAAAGGCGAAGCAATTCAACGGCGTCAAATTTTACGGAACGTTCAACCCGGCATGGTTGCCTGCCGCAATTGCTGAAGCCCACAAGCTGGGCCTTCATGTCCACGGCCATGTACCTGCCGGCATCCGTCCGATGCAGGCGATCCGTGACGGCTATGATGAAATCACCCATATCAACTGGATCATGATGCAGGCGATGCCCGACAGCGTGATTGCGGTGTCAAACGGTATCATGCGCTTCGAAGGACCAGGCCGCCATGCCAAGGATGTCGACCTTGACGGGCCGGCGATCAGCGAGATCGTTGGGGCAATGGCTGCGAAGAAAATTTTCAGCGATCCGACAATGGTGGCATTTGAAGGACTCTACGTGCCCGAAAATGGAGAACTCTCTCCGGCTTATGCTCCGTTTGTCGGGACGCTTCCGCCAACGTCCGAGCGCGGCTTCAGAAGCGGCGGCTTTGCAGTGCCCAAGGAATTGACGCGAGCTGATTACCGCGCAAGCTGGGCCAAAATGGTCGCGCTGCTTGGAAAGATGCACAAGGCAGGCGTGCCGATTGTCGCTGGAACGGACGGT
>JANLST010000329.1:0-1548 GCA_031362505.1 Sphingomonadales bacterium | reverse complement strand
ATACCCATGTTGCGGATGTCGATGATGTGGCGCTTGCCCTTGAGCGAATGGACTGCATCTTCCCAATACCCGCCAAGTTCGGTCGCGCGATCGAATAACCCTTCGTTCTTGTAGAGATCCAGCGTCGCGAGACCGGCTGCTGCAGCAAGCGGGTGGCCCGAATAGGTATAGCCGTGGAAAAGCTCGATCCCGTCCGGCCCGCCTTCGACGACTGTATCGTGGATCGTCCGGCTGACCGCAACTGCCCCCATCGGCACGGCGGCATTGGTCAGCCCCTTGGCCATTGTGATGATGTCTGGTGTGACGCCCAGCGTTTGGGCCGCCGTTGCCCCGCCGATGCGGCCATAGGCGGTTATGACTTCATCGAAGATCAGGACGATGCCATACTTGCTGCAAATCCCGCGCAGCTTTTCCAGATAGCCAATCGGCGGAACGAGCACACCGGTTGATCCCGCCATCGGCTCGACGATCACGGCGGCGATCGTTTCGGCGCCGTGCAAGCCAACGATCCGTTCAAGATCCTCCGCGAGGTGGGCACCCCATTTGGGTCGTCCGCGCGTGAAGGCGTTGTGCGCGATGTCATGCGTGTGCGGGAGATGATCGACCCCGGTCAGCAATGTTCCGAACTGCCTGCGGTTGTTGACGATCCCGCCGACGGAGATTCCGCCAAAGCCGACGCCATGATAGCCACGTTCGCGCCCGATCAGGCGGGTGCGCGTTCCTTCGCCACGTGCGCGCTGGTAAGCGATCGCGATCTTGAGCGCGGTATCGACTGATTCAGAGCCCGAGTTGGTGAAGAAGATACGATCCAGCGGTTCGGGCATGAGTGCGGCAATCCGCGATGCCAGTTCGAACGCAAGCGGATGCGCAAGCTGGAAGGTGGGCCCGAAATCCATCTCTCCGGCCGTTTTGCGGATCGCTTCCACAATCGGCTCGCGGCAATGACCGGCGTTCGAGCACCAAAGGCCAGCCGTCCCGTCCAGAATCTGGCGTCCGTCACTGCTCGTATAATGCATATCCTTGGCGCTGCTGAGCATTCGCGGCATCGCCTTGAAGGCGCGGTTCGCGGTAAACGGCATCCAGAAGGCCGCCAGCGGGTCATTTTCAAGTTTCATCGTGCGGCTCCAAAATCAAATCAGAACAGATAGGCTATGCAGCATTCGGGTCTGTCATTTCGACTGAAAAGAATGTTTCGACCGGAAAAATTCAGCGTTCCGAATTTAGCCGGTCGCGGCGCTGCCAACCGATTTCCTGACCCAGTATCCAATCATGAACAGCGCTGTGACCAGAACGCTGGTCCATAATTCCACGGCATGATCCTTCGAGAGTCCCATGAGGATCAGGACGCCAGCCATCCCGGCAATCGCGCCCCATGTTCCGTAGGGATGGAACCACATCCTGATCTGGAGCCGCTCAGGCGCTTCAGCCTCAAACTTCGCGCGGAGTCGCAACTGGGCGATCGCGATCAGCATATAGACGAACAGCATGATTGCGCCCGAAGCATTGACGAGGAAATTGAAGACGCGATCCGGAGAGAGGACCGAAGCC